>JBEGPL010000408.1:0-2913 GCA_041181445.1 Pseudomonadota bacterium | reverse complement strand
CCCGATATGATCATGACCCAATCGCGCGCGGCGATCAAGGGGACAGGGGATCCGGTGCTGGCCAGCGCGCCTAACTGCGCCCCATCACCCCTTCGGGCAAATCTTCCCCGAACACGCGCTGGTAATATTCGGCGACCAGCATCCGTTCGGCCTCGTCGCATTTGTTCAGGAAAGTCAGGCGGAACGCAAAACCGATGTTGTGGAAAATCGCGGCGTTCTGGGCCCAGCTGATCACCGTGCGCGGCGACATGACGGTTGATATGTCGCCATTGACAAAGCCCTGCCGCGTCAGGTCCGCGACCTTGACCATATTCGCCACCGTCGTCTTGTCGGTGTCGGGCACTTTGGCCAAAATGATCGACGCTTCGGTCGCGGCGGGCAGATAGTTCAAGGTGACGACGATGTTCCACCGGTCCATCTGACCCTGATTGATCTGCTGTGTGCCGTGATACAGCCCGCTGGTGTCGCCAAGGCCCACCGTGTTGGCGGTCGAAAACAGCCGGAACCACGGGTTCGGGCGGATCACGCGGTTCTGGTCGAGCAGTGTCAGCTTGCCTTCGGCCTCCAGCACGCGTTGGATGACGAACATCACGTCGGGGCGGCCCGCGTCATATTCGTCGAACACCAGCGCGGTCGGCGATTGCAGCGCCCAGGGGAGCAGGCCTTCGCGAAATTCAGTGACCTGTTTGCCGTCTTTCAGGACGATCGCGTCGCGCCCGACCAGGTCGATACGGCTGATATGCGCGTCCAGATTGACGCGGATGCACGGCCAGTTCAGCCGCGCCGCCACCTGTTCGATATGCGTCGATTTGCCGGTGCCGTGATAACCCTGCACCATCACCCGGCGATTATGTTTGAACCCCGCCAGAATTGCCAGCGTGGTGTCGCCGTCAAAGACATAGCTGTCGTCGCGGTCGGGCACGCGTTCGTCGGCCTCGCTGAACGCCGGGACCTTCATGTCGATGTCGACGCCGAACAACTCGCGCGCATCGACTTCAATGTCGGGCGCGGCCAGAACGGTTGTGCCGCCGGGAAGGGCCTGGGCGTTCGGAATGTCGGTCATGTTGTGGTCGCTTTGATGGCAGGGTGGAACGGACTCAGGCAAACGCCCGCGACCGTTTGAGCGCGGTATAGGCGGTGATGACGTCCTGCAACGCTTTTTCGTGGGCACGGTCGCCGCCGTTGCGGTCGGGGTGGTAGCGGCGGAGCAATTCGGCATAGCGGGCACGCAGGCTGCGGCGGTCGGCATCCGGGCTGAGGCCCATGACGCCGAGCGCGCGATGTTCGTCGCGGGTGAAGCGGCCGTCGGCGGCCCATGCCTGTTCGCGGCGGGCTTCGTCCATGCGCTGGCGGAATCGCGCGCCAAGCGCGTCGATCGGGTCTTTGAAGTCGGCCCAGCGCGGCGGCAGGTCGGCGCTGCCCGCCGCGCGAAAGGCGCGCGTCTCACCCTCCCACCCGCTGATCGGCGATTGCGCGGCGTGGATTTCATCGGCGCTCATGCCGTCAAAGAAATTATACCCCGCGTTGAATTCGCGGACATGGTCGAGGCACAGCCAGCGCCAAACCGGCGGTTCGTCGCGGCGCGCGCCGGGGGACAGCGGCGCCCGAAACTCGCCCGGCGCGCGGCATCCGGGCACGGCACAGGGTGCGCCGCGCGGAACGCGACCGTGAAAGCGATTGGGATTGCGGGGGGCGCTTGTCATTCCGTCGTTCCAGCGCCACAAATGGCGGCATGAACACGAAAGGTCCAGCCCAGATCGAAATGGAAAGCCTGCTCGCCGCCGCTTTTCCCGGCGCGGTGGTGCGGCTCAGCAACGACAGCGCCGCGCACCATGGCCACAGCGGCGACGATGGCAGCGGCGAATCGCATTTCAGCCTCGACATCGCTTGGGACGGTTTTGCCGCCATGAACCGCGTCGCCCGCCAGCGCGCGGTGAATGCGGCGCTCGTGGGGATCGCGGGCGAACGTGTCCACGCTCTGGCGATCAGGGCGCGCGCGCCGGGGGAGGCATGACCGCCGCGCCGCTCGCCCGCATTGCGCTGTCCAACGGCATCGACCTCGACACCGTTGACGCCGGGCCGCGCGATGCGCCGGTGCTGATCTTTCTCCACGGTTTTCCCGAATCGCACCGGACGTGGCGGCACCAGATTGCGCATCTGGCGGGCCGGTACCGCTGCATCGCCCCCGACCAGCGCGGCTATCGCGGCTCGTCGCGGCCGCAGGATGTCGACGCCTATACCGCCGACAAGCTGACCGCCGATATCTTCGCGTTGGCCGATGCGCTGGGGGTGCAGGATTTCACGATCGTCGGCCACGACTGGGGCGGGGCGATTGCGTGGAGCGTCGCGCTGAACGGCCAGCCGGGGGCACCGAACCCGGCGTGGGCGGGGCGCGTGACCCGCGCGGTGATCGCCAACGCGCCGCACCCGTGGCTGTTCCAGCGGCTGTTGATCGACGACGGCGAGCAGCGCGCGGCGAGCCAATATATGCGCGCCTTTCGCGACCCAACGCACGACGCCGCGATCCGCGCCGACGGGCTTGCAGCGTTCCTGAGCCGCGTGACCTGTTGGCAGCGGCTGGACGCGATGGAGCCGGACGAGCGCGCCGCGCTGTCCGCCGACTGGCAGGACCGCGACGCCGGTTTTGCCATGCTCAACTGGTACCGCGCGTCGGGGCTGGTCGTGCCCGCAATGGACGAGGACGCGGCGATGCCGGCCTTTGCCGCGGGCGATTTTCCGCCGCTGATGATCCCCACCCTTGTCGTCTGGGCGATGGACGACCTTGCGCTGCTCGCCGCAAACCTTGACGGGATGGCGGCGCTGGTCCCCGATGTCCGGATCGTGCCGGTGGCCGATTGCGGTCATTTCGTGCCGTGGGAAGCCCCCGGCGCGGTCAACGCCGCCATCGACGCC
>JBEGPL010000407.1:0-2944 GCA_041181445.1 Pseudomonadota bacterium | reverse complement strand
CGCGGCTGATGCCAAGCAGCTTTCCGACGATTTCCTGGTCATAGCTGCGCAGCATCTTGTCGCCGCGCGTGGCCAGCGTGACTGCAACACCCAATTCGTTGAAGATGCCTGCAAACTCATTGGCGATATAACCCGCGCCGGCGATCACGATACGTCGCGGAAGCGCGGGAAGCTGGAACACCTCGTTTGACGTGATACCCAGTTCGGCCCCCGGCACATCGGGCACCGATGGCCACGCCCCCGTCGCGATCAATATCGTTCCGGCTCGCACGCGCTGCCCATCGGCCAGCGTCACTTCATTCGGTCCCGAAATGGCGGCACGCTGTTTGAACAAAGTGACTTTGTTATCGTCGAGCGTTTGGCCGTACAGCCCTTCAAGCCGGTCAACTTCGGCCGCAACATTGTCGCGCAGCGTCGCCCAATCGAATGTCGCGCCGCTTGTGTCCCAGCCAAAACGCCGTGCGTCGGCCAGGTCCTCGGCAAAGTGCGATCCATAAACCAACAGCTTTTTGGGGACACAGCCGCGAATGACGCAAGTGCCGCCGACGCGGTGGTCCTCCGCCACCGCAACGCGCGCGCCATGGCTGGCCGAAATGCGGGCGGCGCGAAATCCGCCCGAACCAGCGCCGATGACAAACAGGTCGAAATCAAATGCGCTCACGGCAGACTTCCTTCTGGTTTGGCAGCCGCGACATAGGCCTTGCCGGGCATCGCCGCCAATCGAATATGGCGATCAGGCCAATCGCGCGCAATGTTTGGCCTCAACCTTCGCCGAAGGCCGCCAACATCAGTGCACGGGTCGATGCGTCAAACGTCATCGTCCCGGCCTCCAGCCCCTTGGCCATTTCCTTACCCAATTCGACGCCGAACTGGTCGAACGGGTTCACGCCCAGCAAGACCGCGTTGGCAAAGGTGCGCTGTTCGTAAAAGGCGATCAGCGCGCCCAGCCGGTGCGGTGTGACGGCATCGAGCAAGATCGTCGTGCTCGGCCGGTCGCCCGCATAATTGCGTGCGCCATCGTCGCTTGCACGCCCCGACATCAACGCCGCCCCCTGCGCGATGCAGTTGGACAGCAGCGCTTCATGGTGCGCGGGATCGAGGTCATGACCTGGCTCGATCGTCGCCAGAAACTCGACGGGGATCAGATGGGTTCCCTGATGCAGCAATTGAAACACGGCATGCTGCGCATCGGTGCCGACCCCGCCCCATGTGACGGGCGCCGAGGCCCGCCCGAGCGCGGCGCCATTCCGCGTCACGTTCTTGCCGTTCGATTCCATTTCCAGCTGTTGCAGATAGGAGGGCAGCAGTCGCAGTCGCTCATCATATGCGAACACCGCGCGCGTCTGGCACCCGCGCACCTGTGCATAATAAAGGTCGGCAAAGGCCGCGAGCAGGCAGACATTGTCCGCGCCCTCGCTCAACCGGAAATGGCGATCCATTTCGGCCGCGCCCTCCAGCATTTCCTCAAACGCCGGCCAGCCGAGCGCCAGCGCGGCGGGAAAGCCGATTGACGACCAGAGCGAATAGCGCCCGCCGACGCTTTCGGCAAAGGGCAGCACGCGCGTTTCGTCGATGCCCCATTCGACGGCTTTGTCGGGCGCGGCGGTCAATGCGACCATCTGGCCATAGGGGTCATCGACCCCGCCTTCGCGCAGCCATTCGAGCGTCGAGCGCGCGTTGAGAAGGGTTTCGGTCGTCGTGAACGTCTTTGACGCAATCGCGACCAACGTGTGGCGCGGCGCAAACCGGTCAAACACGGCCTGTAGCGCCGCGCCGTCGACGTTGGACACGATGGCGACATCATAGCGGCCGCTGTCACGGCCCAGCGCATCGACCAGCAAGTCGGGACCCAGCGCCGACCCGCCGATGCCGATGTGCAATATGTGGCGGATTTCGCCGAGCGCCCCCGCCTCGATCGCGTCGATCAGCGACCGCGTGCGCTGATGCATCAGGCCCGCGCGCTGCACCGACGCCGGCGCGCCCTCGCCGCGTTCGGCGCTATGTTCGGCGGCGCGGCCTTCGGTGGCGTTGACGGCGTCACCGGCGAACAGTGCGCGGCGCCATCCGGCAAAGTCCATGGCTGCCGCCAATGCGTTAAATGCGTCAATCAGTGGCGCATCGAGGTGCGTCTTGGTCCAGTCAAAGCGCATCCCGGCGACGTGGCGCACATATTGATCGACCCGCGCGTCGCCCGCATCGGCAATCAGCGCCGCGATCTTGCTGAGCGGGCGCGATTCGATCTGCCGCCATGCTGCCGTCCCGTCACCCATCACAAACCATCCCCGTCTTTTGCTGTCCAAACACGCGCCTCGGCCTTACGGCAGCGGACCGCGAGCGGCCAGTGCCATTCGTTTGCGCGGCAATTTTCTTGACGAAGGGCGCACAAAACCGCCAAAGCGCGGCCATGTCCGAAACCACTCTCGCCGCCGCCGTCGAATCCACCGCTGACGCGCCCAATGCCCCCGCGATGACCGCGCGCGAGGAGGTCGTTGACAGTCTGAAATTCTTTGCTGGTCTGGCGATTATCGTATTCATTTTCCGTAGTTTTTTTCTGTCGCCGTTCAACATTCCGTCGGAATCGATGCAGCCCCGACTGCTGATCGGTGACTATCTGCTCGTCAACAAAATGGCCTATGGCTATTCCAGCTACAGCCTGCCCTTTTCGATGCCGCTGATCCCAAAGCGGATATTCGCGCGCACGCCCGAACGCGGCGACGTGGCCGTGTTCAAGGCGCCGCCGGGCAATCAGGAAGATTATATCAAGCGCGTTATCGGCCTGCCCGGCGACACGGTGCAGTTGCGTGACGGCGTGGTCTGGTTGAACGGATCGCCGCTCAAGCGCGTCCGCATTGCCGACGCGATCATCCCGGTGACCGAGAATATGCTGGAAGCGCAGCGCCAGGAATATCGCGACGCCGGTGTCGAACCGCGCGAGGACATGTTG
>JBEGPL010000406.1:0-2816 GCA_041181445.1 Pseudomonadota bacterium | reverse complement strand
CTGCCGCGTGTCGATTAAGGCCAAGCCACATCTTTCGAACTTTCGTCATGCTGAACGCGTTTCAGCATCCATGGCCTGACGAGTCAGTTGGCGCATCGAGGGATGATAGGACCGGCCATGGGCCCTGAACCAAGTTCAGGGTGACGAAAAGAAGGAGCGTATCAACCTAATCCTTCACCCGATACGCCAGTGTCCTTGACCCGTTCGCGGGAACGATGACCGTCCACGTCGGCATGCCGTCCTTGCGCGGCAGTTTGCGGATCGCGCTGTCGACGCCGTCGTCGTCATATGTGTCAAAGCCAACCTCCACCGTCACGGCAAAGGGATTCGCATTGGTCAGTGTCGCTTCATAGCGTTCACAATCGGACTTCTTGCCGACACAATTCTCGATGTTCAACTGCACCTGCGCCGATTCGCCGATCATCAGGTTGACGACCTCACCCACCGCATGGTCGCGCATGTCGCCCTGCCCGGCCAGCAGCACTTCGCCCAGCGCCGCTTCGAACACCGCGACGCGCCCCGACGGCAGCGGCACGCCCAGCTTTTTCGCGTCCTTGTTCGTCATCCGCAGCACCAGTTCGGTCTCATGCTGCCCTTCATCGTCCGGGCTGACGTTGAGGCGGTGGATGCGGTCGAACGGCACATCATCCTTGACCAGCAGCGCGACCTGTTTCTGCGCATTGGCGGCGACGGTCATGGTTTCGGGCACGCGATACAGCTTCAGGTCGCCCAGATTTTCCTGCACCGCCGTGATCGCGACGGCGACGCTCATCAGCTTTTCTTCGCGCTTGCTTGCGGTGACGATGATGTCCATCGCGCCGTCAGCCTCCATCATCGCGGCCATCGGGGCCTCCCGGCCCCTGACCATTTGTGGCGCCGGGCTGCCACCCCGCCCGCTGCCCAGCGGGAAACAGCGCAGGTAAAGATATGGCTCCGACGGCGCTTCGACCAGACTTTCGAAATCGCTGTCGATGTTGAGCGTCCCGGCGAGCGCCATCAACCGCGCATCGGCAAAGCTTTGCCCGTTGCTGTTCGCCACCGTCAGCCATGCCATCAGGTCGAGCGTTCGGCCGTCGTCGCCGACGCGCGCGACATAATTGGCGGTCCAGTCGAACCCGGTGGCCAGATAGGTGAGTGTCACCGTCGCGCGCGCCGCCGTCGTGCTGCGCGTGTCGACCGACAGCACCGGGGTGGCCGACAGCCCGGCGGGCACGCCATCATAACGAATCGCCTCGTTCAGCCCGGTGCAGCGCACCGCCTCAAATCCCGCCGCTGTTTGTAGCACCACGGCGCCGTCGGCGCGGCTGCGGATCACCGCGTCGTCCTCGGTCACTTTGCCCGTCGCAGCATCGGTGCGGCGCAAATGTACGCGGTTGCCCAGCGACCCGTCGAGCAGGCTGGCGGGGGAGAGCAGCGCCGCATCGCGGTTCTTTTGCACCACGCCGCCGGGCAGGCCGGTGACGATGGCGCTGACCGCGACCATCCCCTCGGCCACGCCTTCAAACCGGATCGTCGCGTCGCCCGCGGGCACGTCGATCATCCGCGTCTCGCTGATCAGGGCGAATCCCTCCAGCCAGTTGAGGTCAATCTCGCCGCCCGTGCTGCGGTTCGGGTCGCGAAACACGCTGACATTTACCGCGTCGGCCTTGGGTGAGATGACGAGTGTCTGCGCCGCCGCCGGGATGGCGGGCAGCAGTGTCATGACCAGAAAGGCGAGCCAGCGGGGCACTGCGCGATCAGTAACGTGTTTCAAAGGTCGCGGTGATCGTCACCTCGCCATTGGCGGGCATGGCGACGCGCCACTGCGTCGCGTCGCTGTCGGTGCGCGTGCTTTTCTGGCTTTCCTGCGTGATCTTGGTTTCGGCCCAATACCAGTCGAGACCCGATTGGCGCAGATCAAACGTCACCGGTTCGGCGCGCGCGTTGGTCAGCACATATTGCATCGACGTGCGCCACCGATATTCGTTCAGCTTTTCGCGCTTCTCGACCGTCGCTTTGACCTTTACGTCGAACGCGTCGCCGGTCTTCAGCGCCAGTTCGCTGCCCATCGGGGTGTGACCGATGCTGTTTTCGCCGATGAATTGCGGGTCGCCGCGCGCGTCACGCTGGTAAAAGCGCACCGTCCCGGCGGGCAGCGCGTCGCCGAGACCACCCTCTTTGCTCGACGAAAATTTGATCACGCTCGCCGCGCTTTGCGGGTCGGCCATGCTCGACAGCCAGTCGACCGTATATTCATAGACTTTCTGCGCGGGGACTTTCTGGACATCCAGAAAGCTGACCTGCTTGGTCTGGGCATTGGCAATCGTCGTGCGTTCACCCAGCGGATAGAGGTAATAATCGCCCAGCTGCTCGCGCGGCGCGCTTTCGGTCCCGGCTTTGCGCAAATTGCCGGGACTGCGCGGACTGGGGCGGTACCCGTAACTCAAATTGCCGCCGCGATTGGGCGTTCCGGCGACCAGCAACGTCCGGGCGTCCTTGAACGTCGTGCCGGTATTGTTGGTCAGCGTCACCCAGCCCTGAACATCGATCGTCCCCGCTTTCTCGTCATACAGCGACACATAGTCGGCGACCCAGCCCATGCCGTTGGTGAGGTAGGACAAAGTCGCGGGACGCACCCCGGCGCGGTCACCCTGCAGCGTGATCGACAGCGTCGGCTTGGCGCGCAGATTGGCGGGGATGCGGTCGAAAATCACCCGCACCGGCAGGCCGTCGTCGCGCAAAATTTCGATCCGGTCGCCGATTTGCAGCACGACGCCGCCATTGACCGCCAACACCTTGGCGCGTTCGCGGGTTTCCGCGCCGGTCGCGGGGTTCAT
>JBEGPL010000405.1:0-2552 GCA_041181445.1 Pseudomonadota bacterium | reverse complement strand
AGTTCGGCGGGGACATATAGGCGGCCGAACAGTTCGGCTTCTGCGCTCAACTGCTCGGCATGCGCGGGCGCGGCAAAACCGATGGCAACGGCGGGGATGGCAACGGCCAGCGCGAGCGCGGCGGCGAAGGATTTTGTCATGCGGCTTTCCTCTCTTGCGTCGATTTGGTTTTGAGCCAGCGGGCCATATGCGCGCTGACGTCGCGGCCGTCGCGGATGCCCCACACGACCAGGCTGGCGCCCCGCACAATGTCGCCTGCCGCAAAAACGCCGTCAAGGCTGGTCATCATGGTCAAATGATCGACGCGCAGCGTGCCCCAGCGGGTGACGCCCAGGTCGGGCGCGCCAAACAGCGCGGGCAGCGGTTCGGGGTCGAACCCCAGCGCCTTGATCACCAGATCGGCGTTCAACGTCATGTCCTGTCCCGGGTCAACCTCGGGCGCGCGGCGACCGCTGGCGTCGGGTGCGCCCAGCCGCATCCGGTGCGCCTGCACCGCGCTGACCACGCCGTCGCCGTGAAAGGCGGCGGGGGCGGACAGCCAGACGAACTCGACGCCTTCTTCCTCGGCATTGGTCACTTCGCGCTGTGACCCGGGCATGTTGGCGCGGTCACGGCGATACAGGCATTTGACCGACGCCGCGCCTTGACGGACGGCGGTGCGGACGCAATCCATCGCGGTGTCGCCGCCGCCGATGACGACGACATGCTTGCCGCTGGCATCGAGCGACCCATCGTCGAACGCAGGAACTGCGTCGCCAAAACCCTTGCGGTTCGATGCGATCAGATAGTCAAGTGCCTCGACGACACCGCTTTGCGCGACGCCGGGTGCGGCGATTTCGCGCGCCTTGTATACGCCGGTGGCGACCAGCAGCGCGTCGTGCCGCGCGCGCAAATCGTCGAGTGACGCGTCGCGGCCAACGTCAAAACCCCGGTGAAAGATGATGCCGCCCGCCGCCAGCCGCTCGACGCGGCGCATGACGACGGGCTTTTCCAGTTTGAAACCGGGGATGCCGTATGTCAGCAGTCCGCCGGCGCGGTCGTGCCGGTCATAGACATGCACCTCATGCCCCGCGACGCGCAAATATTCGGCGGCGGTCAGTCCCGCCGGCCCGGCGCCGATGATGCCGACCGACTGGCCGGTGGCGGGGCCGGGGACGAGCGGTTCGACCCAGCCTTCTTCCCACGCCGTGTCGGTGATATATTTTTCGACGCTGCCGATGGTGACCGCGCCGTGGCCTGAAAATTCGATGACGCAATTGCCTTCGCACAACCGGTCCTGCGGACAGATTCGACCGCAAATCTCGGGCATGGTCGACGTCGCATTGCTCAGTTCATAGGCCTCGCGCAGCCGGCCCTCCGCCGTCAGCCGCAACCAATCGGGGATGTGGTTGCCCAGCGGGCAATGGACCGAGCAATAGGGAACGCCGCATTGCGAACAGCGCGCAGCCTGTTCGTCGGCCTGCACCGGGGCATAACGGTTGGCAATTTCCGCGAAGTCGTCCTTGCGCAGCGCGGGCGTGCGCTTCTCGGGAAACGCCTGTGCCGATCCGACAAATTTCAGCATTTTCGATGCGGCCATGATGCGAGTCCTCTTCTGCCGCGCCAGCCGCTATCGATTTCCCCCGCTTTGTCACGCCCTTTGTTGCATATAGGACAGGTATATTGTCCTATTTATTGTGCAAAACGTGGTCGGGTGCGCGGGTTGCACAGAAATGGATCAATATGGTTCCGATGTGGGATTAAATGGGCCGGCAGGGACAGGTCTGAAAAAGGGGACAGTCCCCTTTTGCGGTCAGGCCGCGCCCATCCACAGCAGCGCGGCGGCGCCCGCGGCGATCCGGTACCAGGCAAAGGGGACAAAGCCATAGCGGTTGATGATTGCGATGAACGCCTTCACCACGCCAATCGCGACGATGAACGACACGATAAAACCGACGCCGATCAGCCCCATCGCGTCGGCGGTCAGCGCGTCGCCATGTTTGAACAATTGCAGCGCGGTCGCCCCCGACAGCGTCGGGATCGCCAGGAAAAAGCTGAACTCGGCGGCGGTTTTGCGGTCGATGCCCATCGCCATCGCGCCCAATATCGTCGCGCCCGAGCGGCTGACGCCGGGGATCATCGCGAGGCACTGGACGATGCCGATCATCGCTGACCCGCGCACGGACACCGCCGCGACGCCGCCCGATTCCTGCGGCCTGGCGAATCGTTCGACCAGCAATATCGCGAAACCGCCGACAATCAGCGACCAGGCGACGACAATGGCATTTTCCAGCAACAGCTCGATCGCGTCGCCGAATGCTAGTCCCAGCGCGACCGCAGGGAAAAAGGCGATCAACAGGTTGCGGACAAAGGCAATGCTGGCCGGGTCGCGGCGCGTAAGGCCGTGCAGCACGTCCATGAAGGTGCGCCAATAGAGCACGACGATGGCCAGGATCGCGCCCGGCTGGACCGCGATGTTGAACAGCGCCCATTTCTGCGCGTCATACCCCATCAACTTGGTCGCGAGGATCAAATGGCCGGTGGAGGACACGGGCAGAAATTCGGTCAGCCCC
>JBEGPL010000404.1:0-5676 GCA_041181445.1 Pseudomonadota bacterium | reverse complement strand
ATCTGGACATGGTCACCATCGTCGAACAGGGATTGGTCGAGGGGCGGCAAGCCTATATGCTGCGCCGGATCAGCAGCGAGGCATCGATCGGCAAGATTTTGTTCGAAAATGGCTGGAAGCTGGCGGCGCATCTGGGGCTGACGGGGCCGACGACCGCCGACAATCTGGCGGGTCGCCGCGCGGTGCTGCGCGAACTGCGCGCGCTGTCGCGCCGGATGGAGCGGATGCGGATCGAAGTGGTCGCGCTCAGCGAAACGCTGGCGCTGGAAGGATAGCGAGATGGTGCAACAACTCAGCGCGCAGGACGCCCAGTTCCTGTATGTGCAGACCGCAAACAACCTGACCCACATCATGGGCGTGTATATTTATGACCCGTCGACTGCGCCGGGTGGCAAGGTGCGGTTCAAGGACATCTTGCGCCATGTCGCCAGCCGCGTGCCGACGTCGCCGGTTTTCAAGCGCCGGCTGCACCGCCTGCCCTTCGACATCGACCATCCCTATTGGGTGGAGGATGAACATTTCGACATCGAAGCACATATCAGCCACGCGCGGCTTCCCGAACCCGGCGACTGGCGACAGTTGTGCATCGCGGTCGCGCGCCACTTTTCCAAGCCGATGGACATGCACCGCCCGCTGTGGGACCTTTATGTGCTGGAGGGGCTGGACCGCATCCCCGGTGTCGCGCCGGGCAGCTATGCCTTGCTCCACCGCGTCCACCATGCCGCAATCGACGGCGCATCAGGGGCGCATGCCTTTATCGCGATGAACGACCGCGATGCGCTGGGCACGCCGGTGATCGACGTGCCGCCGCCCGCGGCCGATCTGGGCACGGCGCCGACGGCAACCGAGGTGGCCACCCGCGCCTGGGCATCGACGCTGACTTCGCCGGTAAAGCTGATGAACGCGCTGATGAAAATGTCGCCCGCGATTGTCAACGCCGCGCGCAAATCGATGGCCGATGGCGGCATGACCGGCGGTGTCCCCGAAACGCGCTTCAACGTGCCGGTCGGCCCGCACAAGATGTTTGACGCCGCGACCTTTGCGCTTGCCGACCTGTCGGCGATCCGCAAGCGGGTGGACGGTGCGACGATCAACGATGTCGTGCTGGCGATCTGCGGCGGCGCGCTGCGCGAATATCTTAAATCGCACAAGGAATTGCCAAAGGACAGCATCGTCGCGGTCGCGCCGGTCAACGCCCGCGCCAAAAAGGGGGAGGAACAGGTGCCGGGCAACAATGTGTCGGCGATGAGCGTCCCGCTGCGCACTGACATTGCCGACCCGATCGCGCGGCTGGCGGCGATCCGCGCCTATACCATCGACGCCAAGGAGGCGAAGACCGGCATTTCGGCGCGGGTGATGACCGACCTGAGCCAGCACATCCCCGGCGCGACGATGGCGGGCGTAGCGCGCATCCTGACCAGCGAACGCTTTGCCGTGCGCCAGACCAATTTGTTCATCTCAAACGTCCCGGGCGCGCAGTTCCCGCTCTATATGAACGGCGCAAAGCTGACCCACAGCATGGCGATGGCGCCGCTCGCCAACAATATGGGGCTGTTCATCGCGACTCCGAGTTACAACGGCCAGATCAGCTTTTGCATCATCTGCGAACGGTCGATCATGCCCGACATCGCCTTTTTCCGGACATGTCTGGAGGCATCCTTCGCAGCGCTGCGCGACGCGCCGCCGACCCCGCCGAAAGTCCACCGTGACGCAGCGGAAAGGCCGAAGTCGCCCGCGCGGACCCCCGCGAAGCGGGTCGCCCCGGCCCCCGCCAAACCCGCCGCAAAAGCGCCCGCCGCCGCCAAAAAGCTTGCCAAGACGCCCACAAAGCGCAAGTCACGCTGACAACGGGTTCGCACCCCAAGACCAAAAGGAACCGGGATGATTTTTTCGCCAACGCTGGCCGCCGAACGCGACATGGCCACCGCCGCCGATTATGCGGTGTGGAGCGCCGCTGCGCACGAACATGACCGGCAATCGGGCGCGCAGGAATGGCGGACACGCGACGAAAGCAAGCATTTCGACTATCACGCCATCCGCGCCCGACTGGAAAAGCTGCAACTGCTGGCGTCGCGCGGCGACAACCGCGGGCTGCTGTTTGCCCTGAATGAGGGTATCCACGGCAATATGGACGGCATGGGCCGCGAACGCCTGTATGAAAAGGCGAAGTTCGGCACCAAGACGCTGATCGAGGATTATGTCGGTGCGGTCGTCGATGCGCTGGCCAGCATCGGTTCGGCCCGGGGCATTGGCGCCGATGACAAGCGCGATTTTTTCCGCCGTGCCCAGCATTGCTATGGCCGGTCCGCCCTGCTGATGAGCGGATCGGGCGCATTTCTCTATTTCCACGTCGGGGTCGTGCTGGCGCTTTGGGAACAGGGCGTGTTGCCCCGCATATTGGCGGGATCGAGCGGCGGATCGATTGTCGCCGCCATTGTGTGCACCCGACCCGAGGTCGAGGTGGGCGCCGCGCTCGATCAGGATAAATTGTCGCTGCCCGACGCCCCGGACGGCAAAGCGCGCGCGCGCCGCTTTACGCAGGACGAAGTGCGTGATCGCCTGGCCGACCTGATCCCCGACATTACATTCCAGCAGGCCTATGAAATCAGCGGCCGTCACCTGAACATCTCGGTCGCGCCCGCCGAAAAACATCAGAACGGGCGGCTGCTCAACGCCATCGCCTCGCCCAATGTGCTGGTCCGCGAAGCCGTGCTGGCGTCGTGTGCGGTGCCCGGCGTGTTTTCGCCGGTGATGCTGTGGGCGCGCGACGACCGTGGCAAGCGCGTGCCCTATCAGCCCGACCGGCGCTGGGTCGACGGTTCGGTGACGCATGATGTCCCGACCAAGCGGCTCGAACGGCTTTACGGGGTCAACCATCATATCGTCAGTCAGGCGAATCCGCTGGCGTTGCCGCTGGCGACCGACATGCGCAAGCAAAAGGGGCCGTTGGAGGCGATCCAGCATGCCTCACTGATGACGTTCAAGGCGTGGCTGAACGCCAATATGGTGGTGTTTCAAAAGCCGCTCGAACTGATCCCGCCGATCAACAGTCTGGCGAACCTGACACTGTCGTTGATCAACCAGGAATATTCGGGCGACATCAACATCGTCCGCCCGCCGAAATTCTGGTCGCCCAGCAAAATCCTGTCCGACCTGTCAAAGCCCGAAATTGAGGATCTGGTCGACATCGGCCGCCGCACCGCCTGGCCCAAGATTGAAATGGTGCGCACACAGACAGCAATCAGTCGCGCACTCGAAGCCATATTGGCGCGGATCGACAAAAAGGGCGACGATGGACCCGGACACCGCAGCCGTGCTGTTGACCGGCCGGTGCGATGACACGCGGCGCGGCGGCGTTGAGCGCGGTGGCGGGCAGCTTTGCCATCACGCTGCCGCTGACCAGCAAGGCGCGCGGTGCACGGCTCCACGGCCAGCGCTGGATGCCCGTAACTGCGCCCAAGGCCGTTGTCCTGCTGGCGCATGGCATGTTCGAACATCTGGGCCGGTACGAACATGTCGCCGCCCATCTTACCGCGCGCGGCTATGCCGTTTACGCCATCGACCATTGGGGCCACGGACAGTCGGACGGGGCGCCCGGCTCTGTCGCGGCATTTTCGGTCTATGATGACGGGATGGAGGGGCTGCTGCGCCATGTCGAGGTCGAACATCCCCGCACGCCTTTGTTCATCATCGGTCACAGCATGGGTGGCCTGATCGCCGCTTCGCATCTGCTGACCCATCAGGGACTTTATCGCGGCGCAATTCTGTCGGGGCCGGCGATTATGCCCACCGAAATGCCGTCGCGCGTGATGATCTGGATCAGCCGCCTGCTGTCGTGGCTGGTGCCGCGCGCAGGCGTGATTGCGCTGGGCGCGAACGGCGTCAGCCGCGACCCCGCCGTTGTTGCCGCCTATCTGGCCGATCCACTGGTCTACAAGGGCAAAATTGGCGCGCGGCTGGCGGCGACCATGTTCGACACGATGGCGCGGGTGCGGGCGCACGCGGCACAGCTCCACCTGCCGCTGCTGGCGCTGCACGGCGACGCCGACCGACTGGCGGCTCCGGCAGGGTCAGCCTATCTGATCGCGCATGCCGGGTCGGCGGACAAGACACTGAAACTTTATCCCGGCCTGTTCCACGAGATTTTCAACGAACCCGAACGCGAAGCGGTGCTGGCCGATGCCAGCGCATGGCTCGACGCGCATATGCCGAACTGATGGAGGCCCCGTCCGTGTTGCCGACAATCCTTTATGCCCTCGCCTTCCTGCTATTGGCGATCCTTGTCCTTTACCTGTTTTTTCCGCGCCTGCTGTTCGACCGCGCCCGGCGCGCGCTGCGCAGCCGCGCCGGTGTCCGCCCCCAGACAATTTCAGTGGACGGGGTCAACTGGCCCTATCTGGAGGGGGGAAACGCAGCAGGTCCGCCGCTGGTGCTGGTCCACGGCTTTGGCGGCGACAAGGACAATTGGGTGTTTTACGCGCCGCTGCTCAAAAGCGAATATCGGCTGATCTTTCCCGATATGCCGGGTTTTGGCGACAGTATCCGCGACGTCGCGCTAAATTATGACATCAAGACGCAAGCCGCGCGGCTCCGCAGCTTTCTCGACGCGGTGGGCATCGACCGATGCCACCTTGGCGGCAACAGCATGGGCGGGTGCATCGCGCTGCGCTTTGCAATTGATTTTCCGGATCGCCTGTCCAGCCTGACATTGTTCAACAACGCCGGCGTGCTGGGCACCGACGACAGTGAATTGCAGGCATTGTTTGACGCCGACCCCACCGCCAACCCGCTGGTCCCGGCCAATCTGGCCGACCTTGACCGGTTGATGGGTTTCATCGCCGTCAATCCGCGGCCCATCCCCGGCCAGTTCAAGAAGATCATGTATGATGATTTTGTCGCCAACCGGGCACTGCTCGACAAGATTTTCCACGGCATGGCCGAAGAGTTGCTGAACAATCCGATGAACGACGAACTGGGCAAGGTGCGGGCCCCGACGCTGATCATCTGGGGCCGTCAGGACCGGCTGATCGACGTCACCTGCGCCGAGGTTCAGCATGCTGGCATCAAGAACAGCCAATTGGCGATATTCGAAAACGTCGGCCATATTCCGATGATCGAAGATCCCGCAGCATGCGCCGCCGTCCACCGTCCATTTCTCGCAAGCCATTGAGCGCGCGGCGATGAAACTCAACGTCGGATTGTTGGGCGGGGGCAGTTGGGGCACGACGGTCGCGTCGGTTGTCTCACGCAATGCACCGATCACGCTGTGGGCGCGCGACGCCGAAACCGTTGACGACATCAACCGCAACCGTCGCAACAGCCGCTACCTGCCCGACATCGCCCTGCCCCCTGCGCTGCGGGCCACCGGCGATCTGGGCGAAGCGGTGGGCACGGCCGACGTCGTTGTCATGGGCGTGCCATCACACAGTTTTCGCAGCGTGCTGGGCGAAGTCGCGCAGCATATCCGCCCATGGGTCCCGGTGATCAGCCTGACCAAGGGGCTGGAACTGGCATCGGGCATGCGCATGTCGCAGTTGATCGTCGAATGCCTGCCCGGCCATCCGGTCGGCGTGCTGACCGGACCCAATCTGGCGCGTGAAATCATGTCGGGCCAGGCGGCGGCGACGGTCATGTCGATGGATGATGAAATCATCGTCCGGCGGCTCCAGACCCTGT
>JBEGPL010000403.1:0-2622 GCA_041181445.1 Pseudomonadota bacterium | reverse complement strand
AAGAAGCCCGCCGCCGCAGCAGCAGAGTAAGAGGAGAACGCAGTGGGTCAGAAAGTTCACCCTTACGGGTTTCGCATCGGGTTCAACAAGACCTGGAAGTCGCGCTGGTTTGCGACCAAGGACTACGCCAATCTTCTGCATGAAGACCTGGCGCTGAAAAAAGATCTCAAGAAGCGCTTTCAGCACGCTGGTGTCGCGATGATCGAGATCGAGCGCGCGGCCCGCAACCTGAAGATCAACATCCACACCTCGCGGCCGGGCATCATCATCGGCCGCAAGGGGCAGGAAGTCGACAAGCTGAAGCAGGAGATCCAGAAGCGGACCAACCGCGAGGTCTTCATCAACATCCAGGAAATCCAGAAGCCGGAACTGGATGCGCAACTGGTCGGCGAGTCGGTGGCGATGCAGCTCGAAAAGCGCGTCGCGTTCCGCCGCGCCATGCGCAAGGCGGTTGAGTCGGCACTGCGCTTCGGCGCGCGCGGCATCAAGGTGCGCGTGTCGGGCCGCCTGAACGGCGCGGAAATCGCCCGCTCGGAATGGTACCTGCACGGCCAGCTGCCGCTGCAGACGCTGCGCGCGGATATTGATTACGGGTTCGCGGAAGCCAACACCACCTACGGCAAGATCGGCGTCAAGGTGTGGCTCTACAAGGGTGAACGGCTGACGCCGCGCACCAGCCGTGAAGAAGAATTTGGCACCGGTGGTGGTGGTGGTGGTCGTGACCGCGATCGCGACCGCGGCCCGCGTCGTCCGCAGGGCGACCGTCCCGGAGCACGAGGCTAACCACCATGTTGATGCCGAAGAAGGTCAAGTACCGGAAGCAGCAGCGCGGCCGCATGCGCGGCAAGGCGTGGCGCGGCTCCGACGTGTCGTTCGGCGACTTCGGGCTGAAGGCCCTGGAGCCGTGCTGGCTGACCGATCGCCAGATCGAAGCGGCCCGCATCGCGATGACCCGGTTCGTGAAGCGTGGCGGCAAGGTCTGGGTGCGGGTGTTCCCCGACAAGCCGATCACCAAGAAGCCGCAGGAAACCCGCATGGGTAAGGGCAAGGGCGCGCCCGAGGGCTGGGTCTGCGTCGTCAAGCCCGGGCGCATCCTGTTCGAGATGAACGGTGTGCCGGCGGCGGAAGCGCGCCGCGCGTTCGAGCTGGCCGGCGCGAAGCTGCCGATCATGACCAAGTTCGCGACGCGGTTTGCCGAGGAGAAAGCGTGATGAAGGCCGCTGAATTGAGAGACATGGACGTCGAGGCCCTGCAGGCGAAGACGCAGGAAATTGACGATCAGCTGTTCCGCATGCGGATCCAGAAGTCGATGGGCCAGCTGGAGGCCCCGGGGAAGATCAAGACCGTGCGCCGCGAGCGCGCGCGCATCCTCACGGTGTTGAAAGAGAAGGCGAAATAGCCATGGCGGGCAAAGCGGAAGTCCAGGGCGTGGTCGTGAGCGACAAGATGCAGAAGAGCTGCATCGTCACCACCGAACGGCGCGTGCAGCACGGCCTTTACGGCAAGATGCAGAAGCGCACGTCGCGATTCGTCGCGCACGATGAGAACAACGAAGCGAAGGTCGGCGACACCGTCGTGATCGCCGAGTCGCGGCCGCTCAGCAAGCGCAAGCGCTGGGCACTGGTGCGCGTGGTCGAGAAAGCTACGCAGGTTTAGGAGACGCCATGATCCAGATGCGATCGATCCTCGACGTCGCCGACAACTCCGGCGCGCGCAAGATCTCGGTGATCAACCCGCTCGGCGGGTCGACCGGGCGGATTGCCTATCTTGGCGACATCGTCACCGCCAACGTGAAGGAAGCGACCCCGGATGGCACCGTCAAGAAGGGCCAGGTCGTCAAGGCCGTGATTGTCCGCGTGCACAAGGAACAGCGCCGTAAGGACGGCAGCTACATCCGGTTCGACCGCAATGCGGCCGTGCTGATTAACGATGCGGGCGAACCGATTGGCACCCGCGTGTTCGGGCCCGTGGCCCGCGAACTGCGCGAGCGCCGGTTCATGAAGATCGTCTCGCTCGCGCCCGAGGTGCTGTAACACCATGGCAATGTCGATTCGTAAAAACGACCAGGTGGTTGTCCGCGCCGGCAAGGATCGCGGCAAGCGCGGCCGCGTGCTGTCGGTGCTGCCCGAGAAGAACCGGGTCATCGTCGAGGGCGTCAACCTGATCAAGCGGCACACCAAGCCGAACCCCCAGAAGAACATCAAGGGCGGGATCGTCGAGCGTGAAGCCGCGATCCATGCCAGCAACGTGATGCTGGTCGATCCGGATACCAACGAGCCGACGCGCATCGGCAGCAAGACGCTGCCCGATGGCACGCGCGTGCGTATCGGCCGCAAGAGCGGCGCGGTGGTGGACAAATGAGCAAGGCAAAAGCAACCGGCACGACCCTTCGCCTCCGCGACAAGTACCGCGGTGAGGTGATTCCCGCGCTCCAGAAGGAGTTCGGCTACAAGAACGTGATGGCCGTGCCCAAGGTCACCAAGGTGGTGGTCAACATGGGGCTCGGCGAGGCGACCCAGAACGCCAAGGTCGTCGACACCGGCGCTGAAGAGCTCGGCAAGATCACCGGCCAGAAGGCCGCCGTCCGCAAGGCGAAGAAGTCGATCGCCCAGTTCAAGGTCC
>JBEGPL010000402.1:0-4877 GCA_041181445.1 Pseudomonadota bacterium | reverse complement strand
TTTCGGGCTGGTCGAGGGCGACTATGCCGGGGCGCTGGGGCTGTCCGCCGATCAAAAGGGTAACAATGACATTTTGGCGCTGACCCGCCCCGACGTGGTCGAACGGATCACGCGGGCCTATTTCGACGCCGGGTCGGACATGATTTCGACCAACACCTTCAGTTCGAACCGGATCAGCCAGGCGGATTATGCCGCCGAACATCTGGTCGCCGACATCAACCGCGCGTCGGGCCAGATCGCGCGGCGGATCGCGGGCGAATATGCCGCGCGCGATGGCCGCCCGCGCTTTGTCGCCGGCGCCGTCGGTCCGACCAACAAGACGCTGTCGCTGTCGCCCGACGTCAATGACCCGGGATACCGCGAGATCGACTTTGATTTTCTGACCGAAGTCTACCGCGACCAAATTGTCGCGCTGGCGGAGGGCGGGGTCGATTTCATCCTGATCGAAACCATCTTTGACACGCTGAATGCCAAGGCGGGGATCATGGCGACGAAGCAGGCCGAACGGATTGTCGGGCGCGAATTGCCGCTGATGCTGTCGATGACGCTGACCGATCTGTCGGGCCGCAACCTGTCGGGCCACACGGTCGAGGCCTTCTGGCACGCCGTGCGCCATGCAAAGCCGCTGACGATCGGGCTCAATTGTTCGTTCGGCGCGACCCAACTGCGCCCGCACGTCAAGCTCTTGTCCGAAATATCGGACGCGCTGGTGATGGTTTATCCCAACGCGGGGTTGCCCAATGATCTGGGCGAATATGACGAACTGCCCGCTCAGACGGCGGCGCTGGTGCGCGAATGGGCCGACCATGGCCAGGTCAATGTGCTGGGCGGCTGTTGCGGGTCGACGCCCGCGCATATCGCCGCGATGGCGCGTGCGATAACCGCGCTGACGCCGCGTATGATCAAGGCACAGCCCGTGATGACGCGGCTTGCCGGGCTCGAACCGATGATTTTGGCGGCGTGAGAAGGCGTCGTCCCCGTGAAGGCGGGGACCGCAATCGGCCAAGCGCCTCCCTCCAACGGTCCCTGCCTGCGCAGGGGCGACAAGTAAGAGCAAGATGACCCAAACCCCTTCTGCCTCCTCCACCTTCGTCAATGTCGGCGAGCGCACCAATGTGACCGGCAGCGCCGCGTTCAAAAAGTTGATCCTGGCGGGTGATTATCCGCGCGCGGTTGAGGTCGCGCGGCAGCAGGTCGAAAATGGCGCGCAGATTATCGACGTCAACATGGACGAAGGCCTGCTCGACGCCGAATATGCCATGACGACGTTCCTCAAACTGATCGCCGCCGAACCCGACATCGCGCGCGTGCCGGTGATGGTCGACAGCAGCAAATGGAGCGTGATCGAGGCCGGGCTGAAATGCGTTCCCGGCAAACCAATCGTCAATTCGATCAGCATGAAAGAGGGCGAGGATGCGTTCCTCGACCATGCCCGCAAGTGCATGGATTATGGCGCGGCCGTCGTCGTGATGGCGTTCGACGAAAAGGGTCAGGCGGACACGCGCGCGCGCAAGGTCGAGATTTGCCAGCGCGCCTATGCGCTGCTGACCGATGCCGGCTTCCCGCCCGAAGACATCATCTTTGATCCCAACGTCTTTGCCGTGGCGACGGGGATCGAGGAGCACGACAATTATGGCGTCGATTTCATCGAAGCCGCGCGCGAGATCCGCGCGACTTGTCCCCACGTCCACATCTCGGGCGGGCTGTCGAACCTGTCGTTCAGCTTTCGCGGCAATGAGCCCGTGCGCCGCGCGATGCATTCGGTGTTTCTCTATCACGCTATCCCGGCGGGGATGGACATGGCGATCGTCAATGCGGGCCAGCTTGACGTTTATGACACGATCGACGCCGAGCTGCGCGACGCGTGCGAGGATGTCGTGCTCAATCGAAGAGCCGATTCGACCGAACGGCTGATCGCGCTCGCCGAACGCTATAAGGGCAGCGACCCGGTGCAGGAAAAGGCCGCCGCCGAATGGCGTGGTTGGGACGTCGCCAAGCGGCTGGAACATGCGCTGGTCAAGGGCATCGACGCGCATATTGTTGAAGATACCGAAGAAGCGCGGCTGGTCGCAGCGCGCCCCATAGAGGTTATCGAAGGCCCGTTGATGGACGGCATGAACGTCGTCGGCGACCTGTTCGGCAGCGGCAAGATGTTCCTGCCGCAAGTCGTCAAATCGGCGCGGGTGATGAAAAAGGCGGTCGCCCATCTGCTCCCGTATATCGAGGCGCTGAAGGAAGAGGGCGCCAAGGGCAAGGGCAAGATTGTCATGGCCACGGTCAAGGGCGACGTCCACGACATCGGCAAGAATATCGTTGGCGTCGTGCTGCAATGCAACGGCTTTGACGTGGTCGACCTGGGCGTCATGGTGCCGTGGTCAAAGATTATCGAAACCGCAATTTCCGAGGATGCCGACATGATCGGCCTGTCGGGGCTGATCACGCCATCGCTCGACGAAATGGTGACGGTGGCCGAGGAAATGAAGCGCGCGGGGATGACCATGCCGCTGCTGATCGGCGGCGCGACAACGTCAAAAGTTCACACCGCGCTGCGCATCGACCCGGCCTATGACGGCCCGGTGCTCTATGTGCTCGACGCCAGCCGCGCGGTTGGCGTTGCGACCTCGCTGGTCAGCGACACGGGCCGCGATGCCTTTGTTCAGGGCTATGCCGATGATTACGCCCATGTTCGCGACGTGCGCGCGGGCAAGGGGCAAAGCGCGCTGATCAGCATCGCCGACGCCCGCGCCAATGCGTTCGACGCCGACATGCACATCCGCCCGGCGCCGCCGGAAACGCCGGGGCTGCATGTTTTTGATGCGTGGGACCTGGCCGACCTGGCCGCGTGTATTGACTGGACGCCCTTTTTCCGGGCTTGGGAGTTGCACGGCAATTATCCGGCGATCCTGGACGATGCGGTGGTCGGCGAAAGCGCCCGCGCGCTGTGGACCGATGCGCAGGCGATGCTGGCGCAGATCATCGACGAAAAATGGCTCACCGCGCGCGGCGTCGCGGGGCTTTGGCCATGCTGGCGAGAGGGCGACGATGTTATCGTCTATGACGAGCGCGACGAAGCCCACATCCGCCTGCCATTCCTGCGCCAACAGATTGCCAAACGTGAGGGGCGCGCCAACATGTGCCTCGCCGATTTCATCAGCCCCGACGGTGACTGGATCGGCGGCTTTGCCGTCGGTATCCACGGGATTGAACCGCATCTGGCGCGGTTCAAGGCGGGCCATGACGATTATTCGGACATATTGTTGAAAGCGCTCGCCGACCGTTTTGCCGAGGCCTTGGCCGAGCGGCTGCACCAGCATGTGCGCACCACATTGTGGGCTTATGCGCCGGGCGAGCAATTGGCCAATGATGCGCTGATCAAGGAAGAATATCGCGGCATCCGCCCCGCGCCGGGCTATCCGGCGTGCCCCGACCATAGTTTGAAGCCGCTGCTGTTTGACCTGCTCGACGCACCGACGAACACCGGCCTGACCTTGACCGAAAGCTTTGCGATGTGGCCGACAGCGGCGGTGAGCGGCTTCTACTTTGGCCACCCGCAAGCCGCGTATTTCGGCGTTGCGCGCGTGGGCGAGGATCAGCTGACCGAATATGCCGGCCGCCGCGGCGTCGACATGGACACTGCCCGGCGCTGGCTGCGCCCGAATTTGGACTAGTGGCTGGGCCTGTAACCATCGACCCTGCGGCAGCGAACCATCCGCCGATAGGATATTGTGATGAGTGATCGCGTTGATGCGCCCGCCGGCGCGTGGCTGCCGCCGCCAGTGCGGATCGGCCTGCGCATATGGTTCGGGACGATGCGGTCGGCGCGCGATGCGGCGCTCCCCTTGTTCGACCTGTTGGTGCGCGTGGTCGTGGCAAAGGGGTTGCTGGCGTCGGCACTGGTCAAGCTTGCCGACTGGAGCGTCGCCCTGTCGCTCGCCGCAAATGAATATCCTGTGTCGTTTATGGCCCCGCAAAGCGCGGCGTCGTTGGGCGTAACGATTGAACTGGTTGGCGGCCTGTGCCTGTTGACCGGCTTGTTGACGCGTCCCGCAGCGGCGGCGGTCGCCGTGCTCGCCGCCATCTCGCAGATCGCCTATGTGCCCATCGACACCAATCTGCTGACCGTTGCGATCATGGCCATATATGCCGTGCGCGGGCCGGGCGCGCTGTCGCTTGATCGGCTGCTGCGTCCGGGTCTGCGCAATCTGCCCGTGCCATTGTTGCCTGCCATGATCAGGTTGAGCGACCGCCTGTCTGTACTGATGCCCATTTTGTTGTTGATCCTGCGATTCTGGCTGGCGCTGACTTTGCTGGTGGTCGCCGGGCAGGCGGGGGCGATGGCAGGCAGCATCTGGCTGCCGGTCGCCAGTTTCGGCTGGGTGCCGCCGCTCGCGGCCGCGACCATCGCCGGCATGCTGATGATGGGTATTGCTGCGCCGCTGGTCGCCATCTTGCTCGCGCTGTCGTTGGGCGGTGTCCAGATGATGGGGATGCAGCCCGGGCTGACCGCGATACCCAGTCTGTTTGCGCTGATGTTTCTGTTTTTCGGTCCCGGAGCGCTGTCGGCCGATGGCGCCGCCGCCGCTTGGCTGCACCGGCACATCCTGTTTGACCGGCGGATCGACCGCGCGCCGGCCGATTGGCCGCATGTCGTGGTGGTCGGCGGTGGTTTCGGCGGGTTGGCGTGCGTCGCCGCGCTCAAGCGCTTGCCCCTGCGGATCACGCTGATCGACCGCAACAATTACCATCTGTTCCAACCGTTGCTTTATCAGATTGCCACCGCTGCGCTGTCGCCCGCCGATGTCGCAACGCCGATCCGCAGCCTGTACCGCGAGGATGGCAATGTCCGCGTTTTGCTGGGTGCGGTCGACCGCATTGAT
>JBEGPL010000401.1:0-6961 GCA_041181445.1 Pseudomonadota bacterium | reverse complement strand
CACCGCGAACTGCTTTTGTACCGAAAGCGCAATCCGCAAATTGGTCGCAACCGCTTTGGCCACCGGGGGCGGAAAGGCGTTACCGACCTGACGATAGGCGGTCGTCTTGCGCCCATAAAATTGCCAGTCGTCAGGGAATCCTTGTAGCCGGGCGACCATGCGCACGGTGAGCCGCGGCATGCCACAGAATTCTGCGTCAGGTGCGGCGTCCGCAAGGCTGCGTCCTTCGACCCCCAACGACGCCCACGCCCTGCGCGCACGCGTCGGGCCGAGGTCGGGGCCGCCATGTTTCTTGGACCCGCCAACGATGGTCGGCGCAATATCATTGGCCAACCGCGCCCAGCGGTTGGTGCCCGCCCAGCCATTGGCACCCATCAGGTCGCGCAGGGTTTCGCCAACGGTCGCCGGGTTGTGCGGCTGCGGCGTCGGCCAGTCGAACGCATCGACCAGATCCTTTCGCAAGGCGACAATGACGACACGCGGCCGCAATTGCGGCACGCCATAATCGGATGCGTTGAACAATCGCCAGTCGGCATGATAGCCCATTTTGCCCAGCTGGCATTTCAGATGGAGCCGATAATCTTCAAATACTGCCGAGAGAAAACCGCGCACATTTTCGATCATCACCGCCTTTGGGCGAATTTCGTCGATCAGGCGCAGCGCGGCGGGAAAGAGGTTGCGCTCGTCGCGCTCGCCAAGCTGCTTTCCTGCGAGCGAAAAAGGCGGGCAGGGCAGGCCGCCGGTGAGCAGGTCGACGCCTTTGTAAGGGCGTCCGTCGAAATGGTTCATGTCGGCATTGTGCACTTGCCAGTGCGGCCGGTTGAGCCGCAAGGTCGCGGCGCAATCCCGATCAATTTCGACCAGCGCGGCGTGGTGAAACCCGGCTTGTTCCAGCCCCAGCGCCTGACCGCCCGCCCCGGCGCAAAATTCGATTGAATCCATCATCATGCTCCTGCTTGACGCAGATTATGTTCTGTTTATGTTCCAGTCAAGCCATGTGCGCCTTCAAACCCGAAACCCGCCCATGTTGCGTTTGTTCGACCCCGCGGCCAGCGCCTTTTTGCCGCTGGTGGTCAGCGCCCATTTGCCGCCGCTTTGCGCGACCAGGCCGATTGCGGCGAGTTCGTCGCGGACGGGGTCGCTCGCGGCTTGCGGGCGGCGGTTTGACAGGCCTTCCAGGCACAGCCGCTGCGGCTGGCTGAGCAGGGGGATTTTGATTTTTGCGTCGGTCATTCCGCCGCCACGCCGGCTTGTGCGAACATGTCCTGACCGTCGTCGTCGGCGCCGGGTGCGGCGTCTTCGTTGGCGACCTTTTTCTTGCGGTTGTCGAAACTGGACCAGACATTGTTCCATTCGCCGCGCGTCGCGCCCTTGCTATATTCGGTCGCGCGGGTTTCAAAGAAATTGGCATGTTCGACGCCGTTGAGCAGCGGCGCGAGCCACGGCAACGGATGTTCCTCGATCATATAGATCGGTGCAAAGCCCAGCTGGCCCAGCCGCCAGTCGGCGATGTAGCGGATGTAGCGTTTGATTTCCTTGGGCGTCATGCCCGGTACCGGCCCCTGTTCGAACGCCAGGTCGATGAACGCATCTTCCAATCGCACGGTTTTCTGACAGCAATCGATGATGTCGTCCTTGACCGCCTTGGTCAGGCAGCCGCGTTCCTTGGTAAAGGTGTGGAACAGCTTGATGATGCCTTCGCAGTGCAGGCTTTCGTCGCGGATCGACCAGCTGACGATCTGGCCCATGCCCTTCATCTTGTTGAAGCGCGGGAAGTTCATCAGCATCGCGAAGGATGCGAACAGTTGCAGCCCCTCGGTAAAGCCGCCGAACATGGCGAGCGTGCGCGCGATATCCTCATCATTGTCGACGCCGAACGTGCCCAGATAGTCGTGCTTGGCGCGCATCTCGTCATATTCCAGGAACATGCCATATTCGCTTTCGGGCATGCCGATGGTGTCGAGCAGATGCGAGTAAGCCGCGATGTGCACCGTTTCCATGTTGCTGAACGCGGTCAGCATCATCTTTATTTCGGTCGGTTTGAACACGCGGCCATATTTTTCGTGGTAGCAATCCTGCACCTCGATGTCGGCCTGCGTGAAAAAGCGAAAGATTTGCGTGAGCAAATTGCGCTCATGCTCGGAAATCTTTTGCGCCCAGTCGCGGCAATCCTCGCCCAGCGGCACTTCTTCGGGCACCCAGTGGATCTGCTGCTGGCGCTTCCAGAAGTCATACGCCCACGGATATTCAAAGGGCTTATATGTTTTGCGGGCTTCGAGAAGGGGCATGGGGTTACGACTCCAAAGGGCGGTTAAAGGTCATAGCACAAAGCCCCCGGGCGCCGAAGCGCGCGGCGGTCTGAACAACAAGGCGGAACACATTCGGGCGCCGTGCGGCGGCGGGCGGCGATGCGTGCGCTATTTCCAGAACAGGCCGGGTTTCAGCGCCTTGTCCTTGCGGTTTTTCCACATCTGGACATACATCCACAGGCCGGAGAAAGCGAAGAACAGCAGCGAAATCCCGCTGAGGATCGAGATGACCACGCCGACCGGCCCGAACGTCTCGCCCGAATGCAGGTGATGGAGCAGCCCGACGTTCCAATTGCCGTCCTTCTTGTCCGGTTTCGGCCGACAATTCATCGTTTCGGGACAGACAAAGCCGGGCGGCGCTGCGGCCATTTGTCCGGCGCGTTCCTTGCCCTCGTCCTCGAACCCGCCATTGTTGACCAGCACCCCGACCTGGCTCAGCACGCCCGTCGCCGCGATCCACAGCATGAAAACCCCAAAAAATATGCTGACCCAGCGGTGCCATTTGCGCATGACTCAATGTCCTTTGTTGCGAATAGTTCGCAATATCAAGCAGCGTCGCGGGCAAAGTGCAAGCAGAAAGCGGCGGGGATCGAAAATGACCCCGGCGGAGGCCATGCGCCGCGCCGCGCGCCGAGGAAGGGGGGAAGTTCATGGGGTGCAATCAATTCAATTTGATGGTCGGAACGCGCCCGCGCCCGTGCGTCCCGCACACCGGTCAGGGGCCGGGGCGACGGATATGCGGACGGATATGCGGACGGGCGTCACTGACACGCCAGACATTCTTCATAATCGGTTGGCGACGCGGCGAGCTCCATCACCGGGGCTTCGGACGTGTTGTCGGCCTCCACCCCGCCGGCGAAACCGGCGCGCTGCACCGATTTGCTGCGCAGATAATAGAGCGATTTGATGCCCAGTTCCCACGCGCGGTAATGGAGCATCAGCAGGTCCCATTTTTCGACATCGGCGGGGATGAACAGGTTCAGCGACGCGGCCTGGTCGATATAGGGGGTGCGGTCGGCGGACAGTTCGAGCAGCCAGCGTTGATCAATCTCAAAGCTGGTCTTGAACGTGTCCTTTTCATCCTGCGTCAGAAAATCGAGGTGGCCGACGCTGCCGCCCTTTTCAAGGATGCTGTTCCACACCGCGTCGCTGTTTTTCGACTTGGCGATCAACAGGCTTTCGAGATGCGGGTTGCGGATCGAAAAACTGCCCGACAGCGTTTTGTGGGTATAGATGTTCGCCGGGATCGGTTCGATGCACGCGCTGGTGCCGCCGCAGATGATGGAGATGGACGCGGTCGGCGCGATCGCCATCTTGCAACTGAACCGTTCCATCACGCCCATATCTTCGGCGTCGGGGCACGCGCCGCGTTCCTTGGCCAGCAACATCGACGCCTGATCAGCTTGGGCGCGGATATGTTTGAAAATCTTGAGGTTCCACGACTTTGCCATCGCGCCCTCAAACGGCAATCCACGCGCCTGAAGGAAACTGTGATAGCCCATGACGCCAAGGCCGACCGAGCGTTCGCGGCTGGCGCTGTATTTTGCGCGCGCCATTTCGGGCGGGGCGCGGTCGATATAATCCTGCAGGACATTGTCGAGCATGCGCATGACATCTTCGATGAACAGCTTGTCGCCGTTCCATTCGTCCCATGTTTCCAGGTTGAGCGACGACAGGCAGCACACGGCGGTGCGGTCGTTGCCCAGATGGTCGCGCCCGGTGGGCAGGGTGATTTCGCTGCACAGGTTCGACGTCGTGACCTTCAGCCCCAGATCGCGGTGATGCTTGGGCATCATCCGGTTCACCTGATCGATGAAGATGATATAGGGTTCGCCGGTCGCGAGGCGCGTTTCGACGAGTTTCTGGAACAGCGCGCGCGCGTCCACCGTGCCGCGCACGCTATTGTCCTTGGGACTGCGCAGGTTGAACTCGGCGCCGTCGCGCACCGCTTCCATGAATTCATCGGTGATCAGCACGCCGTGGTGCAGGTTGAGCGCCTTGCGGTTGAAATCGCCCGACGGTTTGCGGACCTCCAGAAACTCCTCAATCTCGGGATGGCTGACGTCGAGATAGCAGGCCGCCGACCCGCGCCGCAGCGAGCCTTGCGAAATGGCGAGGGTGAGCGAATCCATGACGCGCACGAACGGGATGATGCCGCTGGTCTTGCCGTTGAGGCCCACCGGTTCGCCAATACCGCGCACCGCGCCCCAATAAGTGCCGATGCCGCCGCCGCGCGACGCCAGCCAGACATTTTCGTTCCACGTGCCGACAATGCCCTCCAGGCTGTCGTCGACGCTGTTCAGATAGCAACTGATCGGCAGCCCGCGGCCGGTGCCGCCGTTCGACAGCACGGGGGTGGCGGGCATGAACCACAGGCGGCTGATATAATCATACAGCCGCTGGGCATGTTCGGCGTCGTCGGCATAGGCCGACGCAACGCGCGCGAACAGATCCTGATAGGATTCGCCGGGCAGCAGGTAGCGGTCGACCAGCGTGTCCTTGCCAAAGTCGGTGAGCAGCGCGTCGCGCGACGCGTCGGTCACGACGTCGAAACGCCGCACGTTGACGCTGTGCGATCCGTCCTCATTCAGCTTGGCGACCGGCATAGACAGCGTCGCCGCCTCCATGTCCTTTTCCCGTTCCGCCAATGCCACATCCACGCTGTCCACCCGATCCGACTCCCGAAAATCCATATCAACCGCCCCGTTTTCATGTGCCGCCGTTGGCCGCACGTTGTTCTTGTCTTGTTCGACTCGGGGCGAACCCCCAATCTAGCATGTCCGTCGCCCGTCGGGGGACCTTTTTTGAGGCGCGAAAGGGGATTCGCACAAACCCCTATGGTCTATGCTGCGGAAATCCGCCGATTCGCGCTGTCATACTAAACTTGGGTGTCCCCCCGAGGTCGACCCACAACCCATAGTGCCACAGCCGCACCGCGATGCAAGACGGTAAATGACAAATTAAAGACTCGGTTCGTCGACAATTTGAGTCGTGTCGTCGCAGTTTTGTCGGTGCATGCGGGGCGTGCGGCGGCGTTGGCGCGGGCAAAGTGCGCCTTGCTCAACGACTTGGCGTCCCATGCTGCGAAGCGATGGAAGAATCAGGAGAATTTTTGGGGGTGGGGCGCCTCTCCATTCGCCACCTTCGTATGCGCTTGCATAGGCTTTTGCACCGACAGAGACCATCGCCTCCTCCCTGCGCCCCCCTTTAGTCGTCACCCTGAACTTGTTTCAGGGTCCATGACCGGGCCTTGCCTGAGGCACCGTGTCTGGCGGTGACGAAAGACCATGGATGCTGAAACAAGTTCAGCATGACGAAGATATGAGAGGTCGGGCCTTCGCCGTTCGACAGGCTCAGGGCGAACGGGTGTCTTGGGCGGTCTTGTCCCCGCTGTCTGCGTCCGTGTCCGCTGGCGCCGGCGCTTTGCGGCGGCGCAGATTGTTGCGCAGCTCGGCGGCCAGGCGTTGCTCGCGGCTTTCGTTGCGGGGGGGCGGGGGTTGGCGCATGTCCGGTTTCATGTCGGGGATGCGCGTGCGGGTCAAGAGCGCGCCGCCGCCGCCGCGCTGCCTTGACAGCGCTGGGGAGTGCCGCCATAGCGCGCGCCTGCACCCGCCCCCTTGGCGGCGGGGCAGCGCCGGTCCGGTGCTTGCTGCTGTAGCTCAGTGGTAGAGCGCGTCATTGGTAATGACGAGGTCGGGAGTTCAATCCTCCCCAGCAGCACCATCATGGGCGATCGGCCGCGGCAAACGCCGTCCTCAATGCTGATAAAATTCGCTCAGATTGCCGTCGGGGTCGCGGACCGCGAACAGGTTGGTGGTGCCAATGCCTGCGATTGGCACGGCCTTGGCGTCATAAGCAATCGCGACGCCGCGCGTGATGAGTTGCGCGCGATAGGCGGCCAAATCATCGACCGGAAAGCGCACCGACAATATGCCCAGATTGGGCGGGCTGGCAAAAGCGGCGACGTCGCCCCCCGTGAAGCCTTCGATCTGCATCACCTCGACGCGGCCGGTTTCCCCCGCCTGCGGCTGGAGCGCCGCCGCGCCGCGTTTGATGATGGGCGTATAATTCAGCGGAATGCCGAAATTGGACGGGGTGGGCGCGGCGGGTTCGTTATTGCTGTCGAACACCACCGAAAAGCCGAGCTTTTGTTCGTAAAAGGCGCGCGCGGCGGCACGGTCGCGCACCATCCGCATCGAATTGAACCCCTGGCTGACGGGCCCGAGCGGAAAGGCCGTGAACGGCGGGCTGACGCGTTCATAGACTGCGATGTTGATGCCGTGCGGCCCGGTGAGCACGACATTGCGCAGGTCCGACGCGCCAAAGGTGAAGCGGATCGGCGCGCTTTCCGCCGACCAGCCGCGCGCGATGGCGCCATCGAACAGCGCCTGGACATTGTCCGAACGGACCATCACCGAATATATGCCGCCGGTGTCCCACGCGCGCGTGCCCAGCCGCACCGGGCGCTGGGGAACGCCGGTGAAGCGGACGAAACGGATGCAGCCGGTGTCGGCGCGCGGGGCGCAGAGCAGCTGAAAATCGGCCTTGGCCGATCGGGGCAGGTGCCAATAATCAAGCTCGGCGCGCGCGACGCGGCCCTTTCTCACGATCCGCCAGCCGCCGACTTCGCGGAAAAGCCGGGTGGTCGCGGC
>JBEGPL010000400.1:0-4271 GCA_041181445.1 Pseudomonadota bacterium | reverse complement strand
CCCGCAAAATCATGCGCCGACAGCCCAAGCCGCCGGTCGGGTCCGGCCAGCCCCAGCGCACGGCGGATGCCCGGGGCGAGCCATGGATCGGCGCTCGGCGCCTGCGGCCAACTGCCCTCGTTCAAACCACCCAGCACCATCATGTCGGCGCGCTGCAACCGCGCCTCCAGCAGGCCCCAGATAAACAATCGCGGATGTTCGCCAAAGGGTTTGCGCACCGGCGTCGCCGTCAGCACATCGTGCAGCATCGCCGGGAAATGCCCGGGATCAACCGCAATCGGCCCGTCGGCGGCAAATTCGGCCCAGCGTGTCATCACATCGGCCAGCGCACGCCCCGCCGGACCCTGCCATGCGCCGTCCCCCGCCAGCGTGATCAGCCCCGCGCGCAGCGCCGCGACCAGATCGACCGGACGGGCCAGCGCCCCCCCGAACGCCGCCGCAGTCGGGCGCATTTCGACGGCCAGCGTCTGCCACCATTGCGCCAGATCCGCCTGCCCTTCTTGCTCCGCCAGAAAGGCGCCAATGGCGTCCCAGCCCGGGGCTATGCCCGGCTGGCGCAGCGCACGGTCAAGCGCACGCACCATGTCGAGCCAGGGTCGGCGCGTGTCGTCACCCGCGCGGACCAGCGGATGGCCGAGCAGCGCCACCAGCGTCGCGGCGGTCGGCGCGGCCATCCCCTCGGCCAGCAGCACCGCCAGCGTGCCCGGTGGTGACTGGCCCAGCGCGACACCCGCACTGTCATCGATGGCGATACCCCAGCGCCCCAGCGCCGCCGCAACCCGCGCGGCAAGGGCGCGGTCGGGCGTCACCAGCGCCGCCGTTCGGCCTTCTGATTCCAGCGCCTCGCGCAGCATCAGCGCGATTCCCTGCGCTTCTTCGGCAGGATGTTCAAAAATATGCGTTGTCACCCCCGGTGCGCGCGTTTGCGCCGGGAGCAAGCTGCCCCAACGCGCGGAATAGGGGGCGGGCACAAACAGGTTCGACACAAAAGCCGCGCGCGTCGCGGGGCCGTCAGCATCGCTTTTACCCGGCCAATCGGCGACTTCACCGCGGTGGCACCCCATGCGGTGGAGCAGAAGTTTGAGATGATATTGCGGATGCGATTCGAGCGCGCGCGGGCGCCGTATGCCGGCAGCCGGCGGCGACATATCGCCAATCGCCTCCCATTCGGCATCGGGCATCGCTGTGTCGAGCCCGGGCAGGACGACCATGCCGCCGTCCAGTGTCGCCACCGCACGCAACAGCCGTGCGATCGCGGGCGCCGCCGTCGTCACCCCCGCCGCAACGACGAAGCCGGGCGGCGGCTGGACCGTCCATGCCGCGGTCACCCGCGCCAGCAAGCGGTTGCGCCGGTCGGCAAGGTCGATCCGGCCCAAGGGCGCCAGCGCGGCGGGCCACGCCGTGACCAGCAGTTGCAGATGTTCGCGCGATACCTGCCAATGTCTGGCGAGTTCGGGGTCCAGATCAATCGCATTGAGCGCGTCTGCCGACAATTCTTCATAATGAAGCTGGTCGATCACGCGCGCCAGCCCGTCGGCCAGCCGCATGGCCATTGCCCCGTCAAACTGGGTTCCGGGCGCAAGCCGTGCATAGTCGGCCACCAGCATCCGCGCGAGGATCAACTGGCGCTGGAACGGGTCGATCGCGGGGGGCAAATCGTCATCCCCCTGTCCCAACGGGTCCAGCGCCACGCCAACGGCCTCGTCCAGGTCGCCGTCGCCGATGGCGACGAGGCGCGGCATCAATAACTGGCCGCCCGATGCGCGGACAAAGGCTGCTTGCACCGCATCGATTGCGCGGTTGTTCGGCAGCAGCAGCGTCCCGCGTGCCAGCGCATCGGGTGACCGGCCATGCTGCGCGATAATCCCCGCGACCAGCGCATCGGCAAAGGCCCGATGAACCGGGATTGTGAAGAGCAGCGGAGAATGCTCAGCCGGCACGCAGCGCGGCTTCGGTCGGGGCGATGCTGTCGGGGGTGCCGACGTCGAACCATTGGCCCTGATGCGACAGGGCGAACAAGCGGTCCTCGGCAATCGCGCGGTCCCACAATATATTGGTCGAAAAGGCGCCGCTCGGCGCGTCGCGCAGGAAACGGCGCGAGACGAGCTGAATACCGGTAAAGACAAAGGGCGCGATCCGCCCGGGGCGCCGCCGCGTCACGCGGCCGACGGCATCCATATGAAAATCGCCGCGCCCGCCATGACCATTGGCGCTGGCGTGGCGGATCAACAGCAGCAGCGCATCCATCCGTGCGCCGTCCCAATGCGCGGCCAGCTGGCCGATCGTGTCGGCGGGGCCGTCGGTCCAGATATTGTCGCTGTTGACGCACAAAATCGGGTCGCCGACCAGATGGGGAAGCGCCTTGACCAGCCCGCCGCCGGTTTCCAGCAGTCCGCCGCGCTCGTCCGAAATGCTGATCGTCATGCCGCGCTTGTGCCGCGCCAGATGCGCTTCCAGTGCGTCGGCCAGATAATGGACATTGACCACAACATGGCCGATCCCGGCGGCTTCGATCCGGTCGAGACTATGGTCGATCAATGCCTTTTCCGCGACACGAACCAGCGGCTTGGGCCGGGTGGCGGTGAGCGGCCGCATGCGCTTGCCCAGCCCCGCCGCCATCACCATGGCGCTTTCGATCCTGGCCCGTGTCATGCCGACACGGCGCCGTCCCACGCCGCCGCACGGTAGCGGGCGGGCACATGCGCATCGAACCAGTCGCGCAGCCCCGCCAGCCCCGGCTGCGCCAGATTGCGTTCGAGCAGCCCCCACATGCGCGGCTGAAAACTGCGGTAATGGGGCTTGTTGTCGCGTTTCCACAAGCGGCAGAAAACGCCCAATATGCGAATGTTGCGCTGCGCCCCCAACGCCCAGTAGGCGCGGCGGAAATCATCGCCCGCGCCGGTCGCGGCGCAATAACGGGCGATCATCGCTGTTTCGATAGCCGGGGAAACGTCGCGGCGTGCGTCTTCCAAGATCGACACGAGATCATAACCAGGATGGCCGGCCAGTGCGTCCTGAAAATCGAGCAATCCGTAATGCCGCACGCCGGTTTCGCCCGCGATCAGCATGATGTTTTCGGCATGATAGTCGCGCAGCAGCGTCACCGGCGGCGGCGCCGCGACGGCAACCGGCATCATCGCATCACGCATCACGGCGGCAAAGCTGTCGCGGCACAGGTCCAGACCCACGGCGGGGCCGTACCAGTCGGGGAAAAGCATCGCTTCTTCGACCCATTGTTCGACACCATGCATGGCAAGCCCCGGCGGCGGCGCATGGCGGTGCAGCGCGACCAGCACATCGGTGACACCGGCATAAAGCTCGGCCTCACGCGCCGGGTCGGCATCGGCCGCCTCGCGCATCCGGTCGCCGCCAAAATCCTGAATCAGCAACAATCCTTGCGCCAAATCCTCTGCCAAGATTGCCGGCGCCGCCAGACCGATGCCCGTCAGGTAGCGCGCGATGGCCATGAACGGACGCGGGTCTTCGTGCGGGGGTGGCGCATCCATCAGCACGGCGGTGCGTGCGCCATCGATGACGCGGAAATAGCGGCGAAAAGATGCGTCCCCGGCCAGCGGTTCAATGCGCGCACCGCCCCAGCCATTTGCGGACAGGAAATCGGGCGCGGCGGCGGGTGGAATCATGGAAGCGGCCATCGGTCCTTCCATCCACGCGGCAGCCGCCAAGTCAAGCGGCGGGCGTCGTCGCCGTGCCGGTCGATATGCAGCCAGACCATATCGTCCCACGCCGCATTGCCCATCCGCTGCGGCCATTCGATCAACATCGCGCCCGCCGCCCGCGCCTCATCCAGCCCCAGTTCGGCCAGCGCCGCCGCATCGTCGACCCGGTAGAGATCGACATGCGCGACCGGCAAGGCGACGTCGGGCGGGTCATAATATTGGACGATGGCAAAGGTCGGGCTGGGGGCTTCGCCAACCAGCCCCAGCGCGCGCAGCATGCCGCGCGCCAGCGTCGTCTTGCCCGCGCCCAGATCGCCCGACAGGCCGATCACGTCGCCCGGGCGCAGCACGGCGGCGATCCGCGCCGCGATGGCGTCGGTTTCGTCCAGCGCATAATCGATCATGCGCGCGGCAGGACGACGCGCACCAGCGTGCCCTGACCCTTTTCGCTGACGGTTTCGAGCCGCCCGCCATGCGCATTGACCAGCTGGCGCACCAGCGCCAGGCCAATGCCGCCGCGACTGGTGCCGCCGATGCGGCCTTCGGCGACGGCGGCCACATCATCGGGCAGGCCGGGGCCGTTGTCCGACACGA
>JBEGPL010000399.1:0-4333 GCA_041181445.1 Pseudomonadota bacterium | reverse complement strand
GACCGCATCGTCACGACGTCACCCGACGTGACCGTGTCGACCAATTTGGGTGCGTTCGTGAACCAGCGCGGCTTGTTCCGGCGACAACAACTGAAAGACGTGTTCGCCGGACACAAAATTCCCAGCGCCCAAAAATGGGCGGGGCACGAGGCGGGTCAGCATATCGAACTGGGCATTGCCGAAAATAACCTGTTCCTGATGCTCGCGGCGCTCGGACTGTCGGGACCGCTGTTTGGCGAACGGCTGTTGCCGGTGGGGACCGTCTATGACCCGTTCATCGCGCGCGGGCTCGATGCGCTCAACTATGCCTGTTACCAGGATGCCCGCTTCTTGCTGGTGGCGACGCCGTCGGGCTTGACGCTGGGGCCGGAGGGCGGCGCGCATCAATCGATCAATTCGCCCTTGATCGGCATGGGCCAGCCGGGCCTCACCTATTTTGAACCGGCGTTTGTCGACGAATTGACGCTGATCATGCAATGGGCGTTTGCGCATATGCAGGCTGACGACGGCGGGTCGGTCTATTTGCGGCTGACAACGCGGACGATTGATCAGGTGCCGCGCGCCGACAGCGACTGGCAGGCGGGTGCCCTGCGCGGCGGTTATTGGCTGGTGGCGCCCAGCGGGCCGTGCGACGCGGCCATTGCCTTTACCGGGGCCATAGCGCCCGAGGTGCTTGCGGCGCACGCGATGATGGCGGGTGACCTGCCGGGCCTTGGCCTGCTCAACGTCACATCGCCCGATCTGCTCCACCGTGACTGGTCGGCGGCACGGTCAGCTTGCGGTCAGCAAAACGGGACGCCGGCCAGCCATGTCGAACATCTGCTCAGTGCTCTGGCACCTGATGCCGGGCTGGTGACGGTGATCGACGGATCGCCGGGGACCCTGTCATGGCTGGGCGGGGTTACCGGCATGCGGGTCAGCCCGTTGGGGTTGGACCGCTTTGGCCAGACGGGCGACCTGCCCGACCTTTATCGCGCCTATCGGCTGGACGCCGACGCCATTGTCGCGGCGGTTGCCGACATATTTGTCAGATGTTGATGCTGTGCGGCATTAACAGCGCGAGCAGGCCGCCAATCGCGATCGGAATACCATAGGCGATCCGCCGGTCGATCAGCCGTTTCTGGATCGTCTGACCCTCGCCGCCCATGAAAATGCCGAGCACGCCGGTCATCATGCGGAACATGACAATCAGCGCGCCGGTGAGCGAGATGAACAGGAGCAGGCGAATGCCTTCGCCGAGCCCGAACCACATCGCCGCCGCGGCATAAAGTTTGGCATCGCCCGCGCCGAAAAATTCAAAGCGGAACAGCAGCATGCCGACGCCCAGCGCGATCGCGAAATGGGCGGCGTGTGACCAAAAAGGCGCGATGAATGGATAGCCCGCGAACCACGCGACCGGAAACAGCAACAAGAGCGCCGCCGGATAGGCATTGGGAATTTTGAAACGGCGGCCGTCGTTGATTGCGGCCCCGACCAGAATTGCGCCAAACAGAATCTGGAACAAGGTCGTCGCGTTCAGCAATTGGTTCATTTGACGCTTTCAATGGCGCGGTAACGGCGGAGCAGGTCCGGGCTGTGGTTGGGATTTTGAATCATCGCCTCGGCATAAAGCGCCTTCGCTAATTTTGCTTTACCCAATTTCATGGCGCCGTCGCCTGCGGCTTCCAGCCGGTCGCTCCACGCGGGTGGGCTTTCGCCGGTCAGGCGGAGCGGTGGGTTCCCCAGCATGCCTTCGGCAAAGGCGCGGTTGCGGATCAGGCCATGGTCGGCGGGGGACAGGGCGATGGCGCGGTCGAGCACGGCGGTGGCTTCGCCGGGCTCGCCCATGTCCATCAAGGCCACAGCCAGGTCGTTCAGGACCGCCGGGTTGCCGGGTGCACGGGCATCGGCACTGCGCAGCGACAGCAGCGCGTCGGCGTATCGACCGGTGCCGCGTTCAGCGCGGGCGCGCCAGCGCCACAGCATGGCATCGTCAGGGCACAGCACCGTCGCCCCGGCCAGCGCCGTGACGGCTTCTGCATGGCGCCCGGCGCTGATATCCACCCCGCCGCGCACCAGCGCCACGCGGCACGGCGCGACACGGTCGCTGTCCAGCGCCGCCAACGCGCGCGCCGCCGCGTCCGGGCGCCCACGCGCCATCGCCAGTTCGGCCTGGAGCAGCGACAACATGTCGTGCGCGTCGGTGGCAGGCTGTGCTTCGGCGACGTTCAACAGGCTTTCGGCTTCGTCGAGCCGGCCGGCCTGCAAGGCGCGATCAATCTGTTCAATCATTGCGACCGATTGCGCGTCCGCGCCGATTTCCTGCGCCGAACTGGCGCACGGTGCCATCGCCGCAATGGCCGCCGCGATGAACATGACGCGCGCGATCATCGATCTGTTCAGCTTGGCGGGCCCTTGCCCACCAATGTGACGCGAATGGTGCGCGGCCGCCCCGTGGACACGGTGCGCGCCTTTGACGCCAGCGCTGCCTTGTTCTGGACTTCGAGCATTGCGGCGACCATGCCGAGCATGCTGCGCCCCGCCAGGCTGGATTTCGCGGGTAAGGGGTCATTGCGCGCCACGCCATAAGCGGGGACGGCATCGCCGGTGATCAGAAACACTTCGCCCAGCGAGGTGCGGACCATCATCCGGTCCTGGCTGGCGATGGCCCCGGCGGTCAGGCTGTCATTGGCCTGCCACAGGCAAGGACCATCAGCGTTTGTCGCGTTGCCGATCGTGCATTTGGCACCGCCAAATTCGATCGCGGCAAAATCGGATATCGATGATTCGGCGATGACCGGGGCGAGCGCCGCCGCCAGCGGGCTTTCGGGCGCCAGCTTGACCGCAAAGCTCATCGATGCAGGGACCGCCGTCACCGGCGCCGCGTCGGCGGTAACCAGTGCGACGTCAGCCGCCGCTGCGCCCGCCAGCATATTCGGTGCCGCGCTGTCGTTGACCGGCAGAGTCGGCGCGGCTGCAATCAAGTCGGCTTTCAACCGCTCGGCATCCATATCTGCGAGCAGACGGCGCTGCTTTTCGGGTTGGTCAGACGCGGCATAGAATCGGCCAAGATTGGCCTGGAACCGGTCATCGCCCGGCGCCGCAGCAATCGCCCGTTCGAAATAGGTTTCGGCAAGATCACGGCGGCCAATGCCATCATAAGCGACGCCCAGACCGTTATAGGCTTCGGCGGTCTGCGCCGGGTCACGCGCCGCGCCGCGCAGCATTTCAATGGCCAGCCCATATTGCTTCATCCGCAGATAGGATTTGCCGTGCGCGAGCAGGTCGGTGGACGACATCGATGCCAGCACCGGGGTCGACCGGATTTGCGGCATCGCCAGGCCGGGCCGCGGTCCGGTCGCGCAACTTGCCAGCACCATCGCGCTTGCTGTCGCGGCCAAAGTCAGTGCCTTGTTCATATCAGCCTCCTCCCGCCATTGCGGGCGCCACTTCACGAATAACCCGGATCATTGCCGGCAACATCAACACGCCGATCATCACCGGCAACATACAGGCGACCAGCGGGATCGACAGCAGCACCGGCAACCGGTGCGCCTTTTCCTCGGCGCGCATCCGCCGCTTTTCGCGCATTTCCGACGCATAGATTCGCAACGTCGTCGCGATGCTGCTGCCCAGCTTGTCCGACTGGATCAGCAAGGTGGAAAAGGCCCGTATTTCGTCGACGCCCGAACGCCCGGCCATGCTGCGCAGCGCTTCTTCGCGGCTGGCCCCCGCGCGCAGTTCGAGCATGGTTTGTGACACCAGCCGCGCGATGAGCGGGTGCGACACCACCATTTCGCGGCCGACGCGGTCGAGTGCTCCCTCCAGCCCCATGCCGGCCTCGACGCACACGAGCATCAAATCCAGACTGTCGGGAAAGCCGTTCGTCATGTCCTCGCTGCGCCGATCGGCCTTTGCGGTCAGGAACAGCGAGGGCAGAAACAGGCCCATCAGCGCCAAACCCGCACCTTCGGCATAGAGGGTGATCAGCGAGGGAGGCTCGTCATTGAAAAATTGTGGCAGCACAAGAATCAGCGGCAGCGCAAAAATCAGCACCAGCCGGATCAACGTGTAAAGTTTTGGCGCGTTCGGCGAATCAAACCCTGCCGCAAGCAGCTTTTTGCGCAGCTTTGACGTGTCCGTGTCGAGCAGGGGAATCCCGGCACTCTCGATCATGTTGGTCAGCTTTGCCCAGCCATTGTTGACGGCCTGAACCCGCAAACTGCCGCTGTTGGCAAGGGCGCCCGCCGAATCCTGTGCGCTCAAGCGGCCAATGACGCGCTGGCGCTGGGCAACATAACGGCTCGACGCGATGACGATGCCCGAAACAATGACAAACAGCAGCAACAAAAAG
>JBEGPL010000398.1:0-8600 GCA_041181445.1 Pseudomonadota bacterium | reverse complement strand
ATGACCATTCGGCAGCGGCGCGATTCCGCCGCGCCCGCAAAAACCGCTTTCCTACTTGGATTCGGCATGACAGCTTTGTGCCCATGTTGATTCGATTCTTCACAATCGCCATCGTCGCTGCGCTGATCAGCGCGATGCCTGCCCGCGCCGATGTGCCGCCGCCGGTGAACAGCTATGCGCCGCCGTCTGACCCGCTGAACCGTCTGACCCAGATGGACATCGGCGCGATCACGGCGGAGCTGGAGGCGGGGACGCTGACCAGCGAACAATTGGTGCGCTTTTACCTGACGCGCATCCGCGAAATGGACGATGCCGGGCCACAGGTGAACGCGGTCAGCCAGCTGTACAGCGACGCTTACGACATCGCCAAACAACGCGATGCGCAGCGCGCGGCGGGCAAAATCATGGGGCCGCTGCACGGCATTCCCATCCTGATCAAGGACAATATCGAGGCTGAAGGCGCGCTGGCGACGACCGGCGGATCGCTGGCGCTTATGGGCAATGTCACCCGGCGCGACGCGCCGCTGGTGGCGCGGCTGCGCGCGGCGGGGGCGATCATCATCGGGCGCACCAACCTGTCCGAATGGGCGAATTTCCGTTCATCCGATTCGACCAGCGGGTGGAGCGCGATGTGGGGCCTGACGCGCAATCCGCATGCGCTGAACCGGACGGCGTGCGGGTCATCGGCGGGCAGCGGCGCGGGCGTCGCGGCCAGCTTTGCCGCCGCAGCCATCGGCACCGAAACCGACGGGTCGATTGTCTGCCCCGCCGGGACCAACGGCATTGTCGGGTATAAACCGACGCTGGGGCTGGTCAGCCGCCGCCATATCATTCCGATCAGCACCAATCAGGACACGGCGGGACCGATGACGCGCAGCGTGCGCGACGCCGCGATCATGCTGACCGCGATGGCGGGGACCGACCCGCAGGACGCGGCGACGGCACAGGCCGATGCGCGCAAGGTCGATTATGCCGCCGCGCTGACCCCCGATGCGCTGAAAGGTGCACGAATCGGCGTGATGCGCGGACAGGCGGGCAAGGACCCGCGAATCCTGCACAATTTCGACCTTGCGCTGGCGGCGATGGTGAAAGCCGGGGCGGTGCTGGTCGAGATTCCTGATCTGAACGTCGATGAGGATGAACTGGGCAAGGCCGAATATGCGATCTTGCTTGCCGATTTCCGGGCCGAGATTGACGCCTATCTGGCCGAAAAGCCGCACGGCGTCGCGCGGACCGGCCCGCAATCGCTGGCCGATCTGATCGCGTTCAATGCCAAGGAATATCGCGAAACGCGCTGGTTCGGGCAGGATGTTTTCGAATCCGCCATGAAAGCGCCGCCGGTCGGCAGCGCCGAATATGCCGCGTCGCGCGCGACGGCCAAGCGGATGGCGGGCCCCGACGGGATCGACCGGCTGCTGCGCGACAACCGCGTCGATGTGCTCGTCGGGGTGACCAATGGGCCGGCGTGGAGCATTGATCTGGTCCACGGCGACCGCTTTGTCGGGCCCGCAGCCAGCACGATGCCCGCCGTCGCCGGTTACCCGCACCTGACCGTGCCGATGAGCCATGTCGAGGGGCTGCCAGTCGGCCTGTCGATCATCGGCGGGCAATGGGACGATGCGCGCGTGCTGGCCATCGGCGCGGCTTATGAGCGCGCGACGCCGGGGTGGCTTTTCCTGACCCCGAGCATGCGCGCCGATGTCGACGACCGTCCGGTCAATGGCCCGCGCTAGGGCCGCCGGAACTTCATCATGAACCGGTCGGTCTTGCCGCGCACGCTGGGGTCGAACACCAGCACGTCGATCTTGTCGGCGGGGTTGCGCAGCGCGTCGCTCGACCCGTCATAGACAAAGCCCGCGCGTTCCATGTCGGCGCGCACGACCGCCGGGTCGATGCGGTGCAATTTGTCGACATTGGCGCGGGTGTCACCCGTCGGACCGACATGGTCGATGATGACGATGCTGCCGCCGGGGCGCACCGCGCTGAACCAGTTGCGCACGACCGCATCGACATCAAGCCGGGGGAATTTGAACTTTTCGCTTTCCCAATACAGGTCGTGATAGGTCATATGGGCAAAGATATGGTCGACGCTGTGCGGGGCCAGTTGGGCATGGTCGGCGGCGACGACCATCGGCGTGACATTGGGGTAGCGCTTCAGGATCGGCGCCCATTTCGCCGCATCATGCATCACGGGACTGTTCAGCGGCATGACATTGCCTTTGGGCCCGACGACGCGCGCGATCAGTTCGCTGTAATAGCCGCCGCCGGCGATCAGGTCGACGACGGTGTCGCCGCGCTTGAAGCCCGCAAAGTCGAGCACGGCAGCGGGCTTGCGCCCCTCATCCTGCTTGCGGTTGTCGGCGCTGCGCCCCTTGTCGGCGACGGTGGCGGCAAAGTCGGCGGGCTTGGCCAGCGCCGACGGCACAGCGGCCCCGGCGACGAGCAGCGGCAACAGGAACATCATGCGCATTGTCATTCTCCCTTGGCTGGCGCTTAATCCGCGCCCTGCGCCGCCGATGCGGCATTGACCCCGCGCGCTTGCAAAAAGCGGCGGATGTTGCGGGCCGCCTGACGCAGCCGTTGTTCATTTTCGACCATGGCGATGCGGACGAACCCTTCGCCCTCTTCGCCATAGCCGACACCTGCCGCCACCGCGACGCCCGCATCGGTGAGCAATTGTTTGGAGAACTCCAGACTGCCCAGATGCGCCAGTGCGGGCGGCAGAGGGGCCCAGGCAAACATCGATGCGCGGGGGCTGGGGATGTCCCACCCGGCCTTGCCAAAGCTGTCGACCATCACGTCGCGGCGCTTTTTGTACAGTTCGCGGTTGGTGGCGACAATGTCCTGCGGGCCGTTCAATGCGGCGACGGCGGCGGCCTGAATCGGGGTGAACGCGCCATAATCGAGATAGGATTTGACCCGCGTCAGCGCCCCGATCAGCTTTGGGTTGCCGACGGCAAAGCCGATGCGCCACCCCGCCATCGAGTATGATTTGGACAGCGAGGTGAACTCGACCGCGACGTCCTTTGCGCCGGGCACCTGCAAGATCGACGGCGTGGGACAGCCGTCATAATAAAGCTCGCTATAGGCAAGGTCGGACAACACCCAGATATTATGTTCTTTGGCGAACGCCACCAGCCGTTCGTAAAAGGCCAGGTCGACGACCTCGGCAGTCGGGTTCGACGGGTAATTGACGATCACCACCGATGGTTTGGGCACGGTGAACTTCACCGCGCGCTCCAGCGCCTCGAAATAGCGCTCGTCGGGGGTCGTCGGCACGCTGCGGATGGTCGCGCCCGCGATGATGAAGCCGAAAGTGTGGATCGGATAACTGGGGTTGGGCGCGAGCACGACGTCGCCCGGCGCCGTGATCGCCTGCGCCAGATTGGCCAGCCCTTCCTTGGAGCCCAGCGTGACGACGACTTCGGTATCGGGGTTCAGGTCAACGCCAAAACGGCGGCCGTAATAATTGGCCTGCGCCCGGCGCAGCCCGGGAATGCCCTTTGACGCCGAATATCCGTGCGCTTTGGGGTCGCGCGCAACTTCGCACAATTTGTCGATGACGTGCGGCGGCGGCGGCAGGTCGGGATTGCCCATGCCCAGGTCGATAATGTCCTCGCCGCCCTGACGCGCCGCCGCCCGCATCGCGTTGACTTCGGCGATGACATAGGGGGGCAGGCGTTTGATGCGGTAGAATTCTTCGGACATGGGTGTTTCCAATGATGTGCGGACGCTTGTTTGAATCATTTTGCGGCCCTGCGCCAGCTTTGATCAGGCCGAAAACGAAAAAGCGGCGGAAGGCACCTTGGCCAACCACCGCTTTTTGGGTTCCTCATGAAAGGAGCGGTCAGTCGGCCTGGGCCTGAAGATAGGCGATCAACGCCGCGCGGTCGGCGGCGTCGGCGATTCCGGCAAAGGCCATCTTGCCGCCCGGAACCGACTTCATCGGCGACGTCAGATAGGTGTCGAGCGCGGCGGCGTCCCACGCGCCGCCCTTGCCCTTCATCGCGGCGGAATAGGCAAAGCCTGCGTGGCTGGCGACCGGACGCCCGACGATGCCCCACAGGTTCGGGCCGATCATATTCTTGCCGCCCTTGTCGATGGTGTGGCACGCGACGCATTTCTTGAACTGGGCTGCCCCGGCAACGTTGGCGTCGGCGACGACCGGCGCGGCAGCATCTGGCGCGGCAGCGTCTGGCGCCGCAGCAACGGGCGTTGCCGCCGTTTCAGCAGCGTCGGGGGCGGGCGGTTCGGTCGCTTTGCCGCATGCGGCGAGCGCGGCCAGCATCGCGGTGGAAATCAGCAATGTGCGCATGGTCGATCCTTCGACTTGATGGATGGAACAGATTATTTCGCGGCGGGGACAGCCGGCGCGGCGGCGGTGGCGGCGGGCGCAGCCGCAGCGGCTTCACCCTCGGCGGGCGCGGCCGCGGCGGGCGCAGCGGGCAGCGGCAGGTTGGACCCCATCGAATTGAGATAGACGATCAGGTTGGCCCGGTCTTCGCCGCTGCTCAAACCGGCGAACGACATCTTGGTCCCCGGCGCATATTTGCGCGGGCTGGTCAGCCACGCGTCCATGCCGGCAAAGTCCCAGTTGCCCGCCACGCCCTTCAGCGCCGCCGAATAAGCAAAGCCGGGAACATGGCCGTGGGTCTTGCCCAAAGCGCCGAACAAATTGGGGCCGATGCCGTTGGCGCCGCCCGATTCAATGGTGTGGCACGCCGCACATTTTGCGAAAATCGCCTTACCCTTTTCGGGGTCTGCGGCGGCCAGCAGGGTTTCAATCGGCACCGCGACTTTGGTCGGACCATCGCCGCCACCCGCGATCGGATAGGCAAATTCTTCGCTTTCGTGCGGTTTGGTGATCATCGACGAACCGATACCCAGCCCCAGCGCCGCGATACCCGCGCCCAGAACCCAGCCGAAAATGGTGTTGTTGCGAAGATCCATAAAGCCCCGTCTTGCCTTGCCGTGGCACCGGACTCGCGACCGAACCCGATGCGTCATTTTCGCAGCCCCCTTACTGGCGCACGCGCCGCTGTGCAAGGGTCGAAGGCGGCACACGCGCGCTTGCGCCGCACCCCGCGCATGGCTAAGCCCCGCGGCGCAACAAAAGTGGGGGTTTCGACAGGGCGTATGGGCAGTTATTCGGCATCGGCACAGGCGTTGGTCGACACAATGGCGGCGGCTGCGCTGGCCGACCCTGCCCGCGCGCTGGCGTTTCAGGGTGCGCCCGGGGCAAATTCCGACCTCGCCGCGCGCGAATATGACACCGCCGCGCTGCCGCTGCCCTGTTATGCGTTTGAAGATGCGATCGACGCCGTGCGCGAAGGCCGCGCCGACCGCGCCATCATCCCGATCGAAAACAGTCTGCACGGCCGCGTCGCCGACATCCATTTCCTGCTGCCCGAATCGGGTCTGCACATCGTCGGCGAACATTTCCTGCGCATCCGTTACGGCCTGATGAGCCGCAATCTGGCGCCGGTGACGCGCGCGATGAGCCATGTTCAGGCGCTCGGCCAGTGCCGCCTGTGGCTGCGTGCGCACGACATCGCCCCGATTGCGCACAGCGACACGGCGGGCGCGGCGGCGTGGGTCGCCGACAGCGACGATGCGGGCCTTGCCGCCATTGCCCCGCCGCACGCCGCCGCGCTCTATGGATTGACGCTGCACGAAAGCGGGATCGAGGATGCCGACCATAATATGACGCGCTTTGTCGTGCTGGCGCGCGATGCCGCGCCGGCCGACATCCCCAGCGACGCCGCGATGACGACATTTGTGTTCGAGGTGAAGAATATCCCTGCCGCGCTCTACAAGGCGATGGGCGGCTTTGCCACCAATGGCGTCAACATGACCAAGCTGGAAAGCTATCAGGTCGGCGGCAGCTTTGCCGCGACCAAATTTTACGCCGACATTGTTGGCGCGCCCGGCGATGTTGCGGTCGACCGCGCGCTGGAGGAACTGCGCTTTCACTGCGACGAGGTGCGGATGCTCGGCACCTATCCGATGGCGCGGGTGCGCGGGTAACCGCGCATATCGTCAGGCGCCTCGCGGGTAGGCGCTACTTCCCCGCGCGGCGAAGGGTGCGGGCCACCGACGCTGTCTGGCCGATATAGAGGGCGACCAGGATCACGCCGACCGCAATCGCGAAGATGTCAAACCCCGACAGGGCGTTGCCGATCACCGGTCCGGGTTCGACAAAGAACATCGCACCGGTCAGCGCCATCAGCATCAGCCGCAGCTCGGTCGGACCGCCGTTCAGGAACGACAGGCGGAACTCGCCCATCGCCTGTGCCGTCAGGAAACTGTGGATTGTCATCAACAGATAGCCGATCAGGCCGAACATCGCGACTTCAAACTGGATAAACGGCGTCAGCCCGAGCGAGCCGACCAGAATCGAAGTGGCGAGCGCATCGGTGCTATGATCGATAAAATGGCCATAGGTCGGGCGTTCGATCTTGCGGAACCGCGCCAGACTGCCATCGAGCGAATCGCCGAACCAGTTGACGCAATAACCGGCCAGCGACAGCCACAGCCAATCAATCGACACCGTGCTGAGCGCGTGGCCCGCCGCGATGATCAGCGCGCCAACAAAACCGATGATCGTCAGCTTGTCGGGCGTCACCCACATCGGCAAGCGCGCGCACAGCCAGTTGAGCACGCGGCGTTCATTGGCGGCAAGAATGTTGTGCTGAATCCGCGTCGCCGGTTTCCGCGCTTCGTTCATGGTCTTGTTCCAATATAAGCGCGCTTATTTGCACGCTTTTGCGACCCGAATGTCATGATTCGGTAACAGTCGCATAGAGAAAAGGCGTGCGCGTGGCTAGTCGGAGTGGTCGCGGCGCGCGGTCAGTCCTGCCACGGCCCGATTTCGCCCAACTCGCCGATCGGGCGGAACCGCACGGCGCCATCGACCCGCGCGATTTCCCACACCGGCGCGGGCCGCGCCCATTCGCCCACAACATAGAGCGCGATGCCGTTGCCCGCGACAAAGGCCAGGTCGGCAGCGGACGGGCCGGGGACGGGCCTGCCCTTGGTTTTCTGGGTGCGCACAAAGGCCAGCACGGCGGGGTCGCCGGTCGGCGGGCTTTGGCGGCTGGTCAGCACCATGATGCCGGTGACGACCGGCTGGCCGCTTTCGTCGCGGCCCAGAAACAGCAATTTATCGACATTCTGATTGCCGCCGCCGACCCGCTGACCGGCCATGCTGCGTCCGACAATCGCGGCCAGTTGTCGGATGTCATCGTCGGGGACGTTGAACCGAGCCGCGGCGACCGGGGCGTCGTCGGCGGCATCGAGCGGCGCAGCCGTCCCCAGCATCAGCGCCGCCGCGGCGAAAATCATCCTCAATGCGCCTCGCCCCAGCTTTTGCCCGTGCCGATGTCGACGTCGAGCGGGACTGACAGGGTGAGCACCGGCTGCGCCGCGCCCATCATCACGGTGCGGATCACTGGCTTGGCGGCTTCGACCAGCGCTTCAGGCGCTTCGAACACCAGTTCGTCGTGGACTTGCAACAGCATTTTGACGTCGCTGAGGCCTGCGGCGGCGAGTGCAGGCACCATGCGCACCATCGCGCGCTTGATCAGGTCGGCGCTGGTCCCCTGAATCGGCGCGTTGATCGCGGCGCGTTCGCTGCCCTGCCGTTCGTTCTGGTTGGGCGCCTTGATGCGCGGGAACCAGCATTTGCGGCCAAACAGCGTTTCGGTATAGCCCTTGTCCCGGACGCTTTCCAACGTGTCGCTGATATAGTTGGATATGCCGGGGAAGCGTTCGAAATAGCGGCTGATCAGCGCCTGTGCCTCGTCGGGCGTGACCTCCAGCCGCGCCGCCAGCCCCCAGCGCGAAATGCCGTACAGGATCGAGAAATTGACCGTCTTGGCCTTGGCGCGGGTGTCGCGGTTGACCTCGCCGAACAATTCGATCGCGGTCGCGCTGTGGATGTCGGTCCCGGCGGCAAAGGCGGCCTTGAGTTCGGGGACGTCGGCCATGTGGGCGGCGAGCCGCAGCTCGATCTGGCTGTAATCGGCGGCGATCAGCATATGGCCCGGCGCGGCGACGAACGCGTCGCGGATCTGACGCCCCACATCCGTGCGGATCGGGATATTCTGGAGATTGGGGTCGGTCGACGCCAGCCGCCCGGTTTGCGCGCCGACCAGGCTGTAACTGGTATGGACGCGGCCGGTCTTGACGTTGATCTGTTCCTGCAATGCGTCGGTATAGGTGGATTTGAGCTTGGCCAAGTGACGCCATTCGAGGATCATGCGCGCAATCGGCACACCGTCGCGCTCCAGCCGCTCCAGCTCGCTCTGGTCGGTCGACCAGTCGCCCGACTTGCCCTTGCGCCCGCCCTTCAACCCCAATTTGTCGAACAGGATTTCGCCCAATTGCTTGGGGCTGGCGATGCTGAACGGTTGGCCGGCGGCGGCGTGGATGTCGCCTTCGATCCGCGCCATGCCGACCGCAAATTCGCCCGACAGCCGCGCCAGATAGTCGCGGTTGACCATGATGCCCGCGCGCTCCATCGCCGTGATCGCGGGGACGAGCGGCCGATCGACCATTTCATAGACGCACGTGCCGCCCTCGGCGGGCAGACGGACCTT
>JBEGPL010000397.1:0-4964 GCA_041181445.1 Pseudomonadota bacterium | reverse complement strand
GGGCTGGGCACCAGCATCGTGCCGCTGCGTTACGGCGCACCGCCCGATGTGTGGCTGGTGACGCTGCGCGGAGAACAGCCATGAATTATATCATCCAAGCCACCGGCCTTTCCCCTTGGGCCTTTGGTCTGGCCGCGCTGATGACCTTCATCGCGGCGGGGATCCGTGGGCTGACCGGGTTCGGCATGGCGATTGTGCTGGTGCCGCTGCTCGGCATGGTGGTTGCGCCGGCGGAAGCGGTGGTGATCGGCATCCTGTTGCAATTGCTGATCGGGCCGGTCGGGCTCAAAGACATCGTCGCCGAAGCCGACCGCGATAGCGCGCTGCGCATCGCCATGTTTGCGGTCGTCGCGACTCCCGCCGGGCTCTGGCTGCTCGCGCACAGCAGCCCCGACGCGGCGCGCATCGTCATCGCCGCGATTGCCATCGGCGCGTTCGCGATGGTGCTTCTGCCCGCCAAGCCGGGGCAAGTGCCCGGTTTTGCCTTCACCGCCGGGACTGGCATCGTTTCGGGCATCCTCACCGGCTATGCGGCGATGCCGGGGCCGCCGGTTGTGCCCTATTATCTGCGCCAGCAAATGGAGCCGCGCCGCGCGCGCGCGTCGATGATGCTGGTGTTTTTCGCGACCGCCATCGCCGGGTCGCTGGCGTCAGCGGTGATGGGCGTCGCCACCATCCACTTATTCGTCGTCGCGCTGTGCCTGTTTCCGCCGATGTGGCTGGGCAATCATCTGGGCGGCAAGGCGTTCGGCACGATCAGCCCGCCGGTCTGGCGCGGCTGCGTGGCGCTGCTCTTGGGCGCGGCGGGGGTTTCGGCGGTCGTGAGAGCCTTCAATTAGAGACTCCGCAGCGCTGCCGCCGGTTTCGCGGCCAATATTGGCAACGAACTCGCCATCCCGAAAACGAATGTGATCGCCGCGCCGCCAAACAAAGTCGCCAGCACCACGACCATATCGGGGGCAAAGTCAAAATCGAACAATTGGGTAATCACATACCAGCCCGCGCCCATGCCCAACCCGAGCGCAAGCAAAGCCAGCACCGCCGACAGCAAAGCATATTCAATCGCCTGTGCGCCCAAAATCTGGGCGCGGGTCGACCCCAGCAGCTTCAGGATCACGCTGTCATAGACGCGCCGCGCCCGGCTGGCAGCGATGGCACCGACCAGCACCGCGATGCCCGCCAGGATCGCAATCGATGCGGCGGCGGCAATTGCGCGCGCCATTTGGGTGAGCAATGTCGTGATCTGGCTGACCACGTCGCGCACTTCGATCATCGACGATGACGGGAAAGCGGGGGGGATGGCGCGGCCCAGCGCGGCCTCGCTGGCCAGCGGCACGGTCAGCGTCGCGACCATATTGTGCGGGGCCTTGTCGATCGCGCCGGGGGCAAAGACGATGACATAGTTGAGGCCGAAATTGTCCCACTCGACACGGCGGAGCGAGGCGATCTTGGCCTCAACCTCGACCCCCAGCACATTGACCGCGATGCTGTCGCCGACCCCGACCGACAGGCTGGCGGCGACGTCTTCCTCCAGGCTGACGAGCGGCGGCCCGCTGTAGTTCGTGGGCCACCACGCGCCTGCCGTCACCGTGCTGCCGCGCGGCAGCGCGCCGCTATAGGTGAGGCCCCGGTCGCCGCGCAGCACCCACGCGCCCTCGGGCAGTGTCGTCAGGTCGGCGACGCGCTGGCCGCCGAACGCGGTCACCGACCCGCGCAGCGCCGGGATCATGTTGATCGTCGCATCGGGGGCCTTGGATTTCACGAGCGCGGTAAAGCGGTCCCGTTCAACCTGCGGAATGTCGAGCACGAAGAAACTCGGTGCGCGCGCGGGCACGGTCGAACGGATTTCGTTGGTCAGGCTGGTCTGGATCGTCGCCATGGTGACAAACAGCGTCAGGCCAAGCCCGAGCGCGACGACCAGCGCGCCGGTTTGCGCGCCGGGGCGGTGCAAATTGGTCAGTGCCAGACGGAGCAGCGGTGCCTTGGGACGCGGCAATCGCGCCGCGCCCAGCCTGATGCCCCAGGCGATGAGGGTCAGCAGCGCCAGCAGGCCTGCGGCGGCCGCCATGAAACCCAGCGAGAACAGCGGCTCGCGCGCGCTGTACGCGGCGAGGGCGACCACAGCGGCGATGGCGATGACAACCGCGGCGGCGGTCGGCACGTCGATCCGCCCGCCGCGGTCGAACACCGCGCGCAGCAGCCCGGCGGCGGGGACATGGCGGGTGCGCGCGAGCGGCGGCAGGGCGAAGGCGAGGGTGATCAGCAGGCCATAAGCCGCGCTGGTCGCCAGCGGCGCGGGGTGGATCGCAAAGCCCGGCTGGACAGGCAGAACGTCGCCCGCCAGCGCGGTGATCGCCATCGGTGCAACCGCGCCGACCACCAGCCCGGCGATCACCGCGCTGGCCGCGACCGCCAATATCTGCATCACATATATGCGGAAAATACTGCCGCTGTCGGCGCCGAGCACTTTCAGCGTCGCGATGCCCGCGCGCTTGCCCTCCAGATAGGAACTGACGCCATTGCCGACGCCGATCCCGGCGATGACCAGCGAGGCGAGCCCGACCAGCGTCAGAAATTGCCCCATCCGTTCGATAAAGCGCCGCGTGCCCGGCGCGCCGTTTGACCGGTCGGTGACTTCCCAGCCGCCGTCGGGAAAGGCCGATTTCAGCCGCTCGGCGACCGCGACCGGGTCAGCACTGGCAGGCAGTTTCAGCCGATATTTCGATTCGAACAGGCTGCCCGGCTGGATCAGCGCGGTATCGCCCAACGATTTGAGGTTGATGACCGCCACTGGCCCCAGCGCAAATCCCTCGCCCAGCCGGTCGGGTTCGCCCGCGATCACCCCCGCGACGCGCAGCCGCGCGGTGCCAAAGCGGACCTCGACGTCCTTTGCTGCCGGATCGATGCCAAATTTGTCGACCAGCGACGGGCTGACATAAATTTGCCCCGGCGGCGGCGCACTGACCGCGCGGCCATCGGCCAGCGTGAACGCGCCATAGAGCGGATAGGCGGCGTCGACGGCTTTCAGCTCGGCGAGCACATTGCGTGCGCCGTCGCCACTGACCGCCATCGCACGCAGCCGCACAGTCTGCGACAGCGCACCTTCGCGCGCGAACGCCGCCAGTTCGGCGTCGCTCGCCACCCGCTGCGCAATCGCGATTTGCAGGTCGCCGCCCAGCACCGTCTGGCCGCGATTTTCCAGTTCCTCGGTAATGCCCCGCGTCAGGCTGCCGATCGCCGCGAGCGTCGCGACGCCCAGAAACAGGCAGACGGCCAGCAGCCGCAACCCGCGAATCCGCGCCGAAAGGTCGCGGCGGGCGAGCCGCCAGAGGGTGGCGAGGGTCACGCCCCCACAACCTTGCCGTCGCGCATGGTGACGACACGGTCACATCGTTTCGCCAGCGCCGGGTCGTGGGTGATGATCAGCAACGTCGCGCCCAGCGCCGCGCGGCGCGCGAACAACAGGTCGATGATCGCATCGCCGGTTGTGCCGTCCAGATTGCCCGTCGGTTCGTCGGCAAAGATGACCTTGGGACCGGCGGCGATCGCGCGGGCAATCGCGACGCGCTGTTGTTCGCCGCCCGACAATTGCGAGGGGTAATGGCCGGTGCGGTGGCCCAGCCCGACCGCTTCCAGCTCGACCTTGGCCCGGTCGAATGCGTCGGTGAAGCCCGCCAGTTCCATTGGCACCGCGACATTTTCCAGCGCAGTCATGGTGGGGAGCAGGTGGAACGCTTGCAGCACGATGCCGATGCGGCCGCGCCGCGCGCGCGCCAGCGCGTCCTCATCCATCGCCGCAAAATCCAGCCCGCCGACCATGATCGATCCGCCCTGCGCGCGTTCCAGCCCCGCGAGCACCGCCATCAGCGAGCTTTTGCCCGAGCCCGACGGGCCAAGCAGCGCGACGCTTTCGCCCTCTGCCACCGACAGGTCGACGTCGCGCAAAATTTCGACGGGGGAACTTGATTGACCCAATGTCAGCATGACATTGCGCGCGGTGATGGCCATAGGGGTGGTGGAGGTCGCGTTGCTGCCAACGCCGTCTGAATGCCGCGCCAAATTGAGGAGTCCCTGTCATGTCGCGACTGCCGCCAGGTCCGGTCAAAGCCCGAACAGGTGCGACGCCGCTGTTGCGTTGGGCGCAATATGGGATCGCGCTCGTCATTGTCCAAGGGTTTAGCGCGTGCGGGGCCGAGGCAGACCGGGGCGCACCGGCTGATCGTCAGGCGGAGAGCGCGGCGGCGGTCCCGGCGGTCGTCGCCCCGCGTGCTGATGCGCCGCTGGTGATCGCGTTCGGTGACAGCCTGTATGCCGGCTATCAGCTTGGCCCGAACGAGGGTCTTGCGCCGCAACTGGAACGCGCGCTGAACGCGGCGGGCACCCCGGCGCGGGTGCAGAATGCCGGCGTGTCGGGCGACACCAGCGCGGCGGGGCGCGGGCGGCTGAACTTCGTGCTCGACAACGGCAAATCAGCGCCCGCGCTGGTGCTGCTCGGGCTGGGCGGCAACGACATGCTGCGCGGCATTTCGCCCGCCGAAACGCGCGCCAATCTGGTCGCGATGCTCGATGAGCTGAAACGCCGCAACATCCCCGTTGTGCTCACGGGCATGCAGGCCGCGCCGAACATGGGGCCGGATTATGCGCGCGATTTCAACCCGATCTACGCCGACATCGCGGCAGAATACGGCGTGCCGCTCTATCCCTTTTTCCTCGACGGGGTGGTGACGGCCAAGGGGCTGATGCTGAACGACGGGATGCACCCCAATGCCAAGGGCGTCGAGGCAGTGGTCGGCAAACTGACGCCGGTGGTGGCGGCGGCGTTGGCGGAGTGAGGGGGGGGCGCTAGGTTTCGATCATAACCTGAACGCAGGAACAGCCCTGATAGCTGCCGCGACTCTTAACGCACACGCCTACCCCAACCTGTAGGCTACGAATTGTCCCGCAAGGATGTATCCCGCCCCGAG
>JBEGPL010000396.1:0-2954 GCA_041181445.1 Pseudomonadota bacterium | reverse complement strand
GCACTTTATCGCTAAAGGTTGAGCGCCGCCCGCCGTAAACGCGGGTGGGATCGTCTGTTCGTGCGGCTATGTGCCATGCGGGCATATGATGGCGGCTGCCCCACTTGCCCGATTTTGCGCCCCGACCGGTCTCGACCGACCCCCGTTCCGTCCCCGAAACGCCGCGGAGGTTTGACCCGCCGACGCCGTTCGAGCGGCAACAGATCGAACGCATCCTGCGTCTGGCGGGTTATCCGCCCTCGCCGCCGCAGCCCGCACATTTTGCGGCAGCAGCCGGGCGGCCGCGATGCGGCTGACGCTGGCCGTCCTGCTCATGCTGGCCGAACCGGCGGCAGCATCGCCGCCCGGCGTCGCGGTGCCGTCCCGCCCGGTGCCGTCCCGCCCGGTGCGGGCACGCGCGGTTGTGCTCGACCCGGCGGTGATGGGCGACGACATCGCGCCGGATCGCCGTGCCGTGCGCCACATCCGCCGGATTGCCTGTCCGCCGACCCGCCCGTCCTGTGTCCAGATCATCCGCGACATGGAGTGAAGGTGCAGGTCGCTTGGCGTGGGCGTGGACATTTCCCGCACGGCGCCTAAATGGAGGCGATGCCCCCGCAGCCCCCCCCATCGCCGCCGCATGCCGACCCGCCACTGGGCCAGACGTTGCGGCGCTTCCTGCCCTATCTGTGGCCCGCCGATGCCCCGGGGCTGAAACTGCGCATCGTTGGCGCGGGGTTGATCGTTCTGCTGTCCAAAGCGATCCAGATATCGCTTGGTTTCCTGTATGGCGCGGCCATTGACCGCATGGTCCCGGCGCTCAGGGCAGAGGTCGCGCTCGCGATCGGGCTGGTGCTGGCCTATGCTGGCGCACGTTTTACCGGGGTGTTGTTCGACAATCTGCGCAATGTCGTGTTCGAACGCGTCGGGCAGGATGCGACGCGCGAACTGGCGGTGCGCGTCTTTACCCATTTGCACGAGCTCAGCCTGCGTTTTCATCTCGCGCGGCGCACCGGCGAAGTGACCAAGGTCATCGAACGCGGCACCAAGAGCATCGATGTGATGCTGTATTTCCTGTTGTTCAACATCGCGCCGACGGTGATCGAACTGGCGGCGGTGCTGATCATCTTTGGCGTCAAATTTTCGTCCGGGCTGGCGGCGGCGACGGCGGTGATGGTGGTCGCCTATATCGCCTTTACCCGCCGCGTCACCGACTGGCGCAACGCGCTGCGGGCGCAGATGAATGATCTGGACACGCTGACCGTGTCGCGCTCGGTCGACAGCCTGCTCAATTATGAAACGGTCAAATATTTCGGTGCCGAGGGGCGCGAGGCGCGGCGCTATGCCGACGTCGCCACCCGCTATGCCAATGCGGCGGTCAAGAGCGAGAACAGCCTTGCGCTGCTCAACATCGGCCAGTCGCTGATCACCAATTTGATGATGGGCGGCGCGATGGCCTATACTGTGTGGGGCTGGTCGGCGGGCAAGTTCAGCGTCGGCGACGTCGCGGTGGTCAACACGCTGCTGATGCAATTGTTCCGCCCGCTCGACATGCTGGGCATGGTGTATCGCACGATCCGGCAGGGATTGATCGATATGGAAGCGATGTTCCGGTTGGTCGACACGCCCGCCGAAATCGTCGATGCGCCGGACGCGCGCGACCTGATCGTCGACGGCGCGGCCTTGCGGTTCGACAATGTCATGTTCGGATATGACCCCGACCGCGCGATCCTGAAAGGCATCAGCTTTGATGTGCCGGCGGGGTCCACGCTGGCGATTGTCGGGCCGTCGGGCGCGGGCAAGTCGACCATCGCGCGGCTATTGTTCCGATTCTATGATCCGGTGGACGGCGCGATCCTGATCGACGGTCAGAATATCGCGGGCGTGACCCAGGCGTCACTGCGCGCGGCGATCGGCATCGTCCCGCAGGACACGGTGTTGTTCAACGACAGCATCGGATACAACATCGGCTATGGCCGCGAAGGCGCCGACGCGGCGGCGATCATGGCGGCGGCGCGCGGCGCGGCGATCGACGGCTTTCTGGCGCTGCTGCCCAAGGGGCTGGACACCGAAGTTGGCGAACGCGGGCTGAAACTGTCGGGCGGCGAGAAACAACGTGTAGCGATTGCCCGCACCCTGCTCAAAAACCCGCCTTTGCTGATCCTCGACGAAGCAACCAGCGCGCTCGACACGCGCACCGAGGACGCGATTCAGGATACGCTGAAAAGCATCGCGGTGCGCCGCACGACGCTGATCATCGCGCACCGCCTGTCGACCGTGACCCACGCCGACACGATCATCGTGCTCGACGCGGGGCGTATCGCCGAAAGCGGGACGCATGATGCGCTGCTGGCGCGGCGCGGCCTTTATGCCGACATGTGGGCGCGGCAACAGGCCGAACGTGAGGCGGAGGTGGAAGCGGCGTGAGCATCATCGACCAGATCGACCTGATGGCGCGCGGCGGCACGCTGGCGCTGCTTGGGCTGTGGGGCTGGGTGATGGTGCGCGAACACTCCGCGACGCGGGTCGCCCGGGCGGCGTTGCTGATGGTCATGACAATTGCCTGCCATGTCATTGCCGACCTGTTTCCGCTCATGCCGCTTAGCGGACCGGCGCTCTTTTTGCTCAAAACCGGCCAATCGTCCGCGCCTGCCGCTTTCTGGCTTTTCGCGCGCGCTTTGTTTGACGACGAGGCTCGGCTCAGCTGGCGCAGCTGGGCTGTGGTGTTGGGCGCCGCCGCCATGGGTGCATTGCTGTTGTTGTTGATGCTCGTGCAGCCTGAGTATCGGCTGGCCTTTGACATTGGCCAGCGCGTGATGTGGTTTGGGTTCGCCGCCGCCGGACTGTTCGTCGCTTATCGAGGTCGCGGCGATGATTTGATCGAGGAACGGCGTCGGCTGCGCCTGCGCTTCGTCGTTGTGGTCGGACTCTATACCATCTTGATTATCGCGTCGGGATTGCTTGGAAATATTGAC
>JBEGPL010000395.1:0-2813 GCA_041181445.1 Pseudomonadota bacterium | reverse complement strand
CGCGTTTGTCGGTGGCCGCAATGCCGCAATTGCTGCCGTCGAACAGGCTGACGTGCGTTTCGACGACGCCATCGGGCAAGGTCGCCGCGTCCACCGCAAAGCCGTGGTTCATGCTGGTGATCTCGACCGCGCCCGCGTCATTGCCGTGCGTCCGCTGTACCGGGTGGTTCGCGCCGCGGTGGCCCTGATGCATCTTCACCGTCTTCGCCCCCAGCGCCAGCGCGAGCAACTGATGGCCAAGGCAAATGCCGAAAATCGGCACGTCGCGATCGAGCAATGCCCGGATCACCGGCACCGCATAATCGCCGGTCGCCGCCGGATCGCCCGGCCCGTTCGACAGGAACACGCCGTCGGGCGCCAGCACCATGATGTCGTCAAAACTCGCCGTCGCGGGCACCACAGTCACCCGCGCCCCGGCACGGACCAGCGTGCGCAGGATATTGTCCTTTGCGCCATAATCGATCGCCACGACGTGCGGCGCGGCATCGCTGGCGCGCTTGTGATCCGACGGCGCATATCCGCTGCCGAGCGTCCATGCGCCCGCGTCCCACGTCCCCTGCCCTTCGCGCGTGACCGTCTTGGCCAGGTCCATGCCCTCCAGCCCCGGCCACATCCGCGCCATCGCCAGCAGTTCGTCGATGTCGAAATGGCCGTCGGCGCTGTGCGCGATCACCGCGTTCGGCGCGCCGGCTTCGCGGATGCGCCGCGTCAGCGCGCGGGTGTCGATGCCCGCCAGCCCGATCAGCCCGCGCGCCGCCATCCAGCTGCGCAGGTCGGCAGTGCTGCGAAAATTGCTGGGCGCGGTCGGGTCTTCGCGGGTGATGCAGCCGATGGCGGCGGCGCGCCCGCCCACTTCCTGGCCACGCTCGACATCCTCATCATTGGTGCCGACATTGCCGATGTGCGGAAAGGTGAAGGTGATAATCTGGCCCGCGTAGCTGGGGTCGGTCAGGATTTCCTGATAGCCCGTCATCGCGGTGTTGAAACACACTTCGCCAACGCCGCGCCCCTGTGCGCCATAACCGCGCCCCCACACCAATGTGCCATCGGCGAGCACGAGCACGCCGGTTGCGCCTTTTGGTGCCGAGGTGGCCGGGGTATTGGACATGGTGGGGCGTTCCGTTTCTGTGGGCTAAACGGCCGAACAGTTATGCGCCAAAAAAGCGATTCACAATCTATCGATTTTGAAAAGTTGCCGCTATGGAGGCCTCTTTCCCAAATTACTCAGGAGCGTTCCGCATGATTCGCGATGACATCAAGGCTGCGCAGGTGGCGGCGATGAAGGCAGGCGAAAAGGAACGGCTGTCGACCATCCGGCTGATGCTGGCCAAGATCAAGGACCGCGACATCGAATTGCGCACCGGCAAAGCGCCCGGCGACGATGATGTCGTCGTGACCGACGTGATGCAGAAAATGGTCAAGCAGCGCCGCGAATCGATCGCGCTTTATGTTCAGGGCAACCGCCCCGAGCTTGCCGCGATCGAAGCCGCCGAAATCGCAGTGATCGAGGGCTTCCTGCCCACCCAGCTGACCGAGGCGGAGGCAAGTGCCGCCATCGCCGCCGTCGTCGCCGAACTCGGCGCGACCAGCGTCAAGGACATGGGCCGCGTCATGGCCGCGGTGAAGGAACGGCACGGCAGCCAGCTTGACATGAGCAAGGCGTCGGGGTGGGTGAAAGCGGCCTTGGCGGGCTAAGGCAGGTATGAGCCTGACCCCGCAATGGCTCGACGAACTGCGCGCACGCACGACGCTGTCGGCGCTGATCGGGCGGAGCATAAAGGTCACGCGCGCGGGCCGCGAGCACAAGGCTTGCTGCCCCTTTCACAATGAAAAGACGCCCAGCTTCACGATCAACGACGAAAAGGGCTTCTATCATTGTTTCGGGTGCGGGGCGCATGGCGACGCGATCCGCTGGATGACCGACCAGCGCGGGCTGTCGTTCATGGACGCGGTCAAGGAACTTGCCGCAACCGCCGGTATGGATGTGCCCGCCGCCGACCCAAAAGCTGCGCAAAAACAGGAAGCGCAAAAAAGCCTGCGCGACGTGACCGAGGCTTCGGCGCGCTGGTTTGCCAGCCAATTGGGCGGCATCGACGGGTCGGGCGCGCGCGAATATCTGGCCCGCCGCCGGATCAGCGCCGAAACGCAGCACGCGTTCGGCTTTGGCTTTGCCCCCGACAGCCGCTCGCAACTCAAGACGGCGCTTGCCAAATATCCCACACCGATGCTGGTCGAGGCGGGGATGTTGATCGCGGTGGACGACAAGGACCCTTATGACCGGTTTCGCGGGCGGCTGATGATCCCCATCCGCGACGCGCGCGGCCGCGTGATCGCCTTTGGCGGGCGCGCGCTCGAAATGACCGCAACCGGCAACAGCCGGGGCGGTGGGGGCGACGGCGGACCCAAATATCTCAACTCGCCCGACACGCCCTTGTTCGACAAGGGACGCACGCTGTACAATCTCGACCGCGCGTCGCCCGCGTCGCGGCGCACCAACCGCATTTTGGTGGTTGAGGGCTATATGGATGTCGTGGCTTTGGCCCAGGCAGGCATCGACGATGCTGTCGCACCGCTGGGCACTGCGCTCACCGAAACGCAGATCGGCATGCTGTGGCGGATGGTGCCGGTGCCGGTCCTGTGCCTCGACGGCGATGCTGCCGGGCAAAAGGCGGCGATCCGCGCGGCGATGCGCGCCCTGCCCCTGCTCCGCCCCGGATTTTCACTGGCATTTGTCACCTTGCCCGCCGGGCAGGACCCCGACGATGTCGTCGCAAAGGGCGGCGGGGCAGCGATGGAGGCGTTGATTTCCGGCG
>JBEGPL010000394.1:0-9158 GCA_041181445.1 Pseudomonadota bacterium | reverse complement strand
CCGGTCGCGGTGACGATGATGTCAGCGTCCAGATGCGCGCCCGATGTCAGCTTGATTCCCGTCGCATCGAAACGGTCGATATGGGCGGTCACAATGTCGGCCTTGCCCGCCTTCATCGCTTCAAAGAAATCGCCATCCGGAATCGCACAAAGCCGCTGTTCCCAGGGCTTATAGGGCGGGGTGAACGTTTTTGCGTCATACAGTTCGCCAACCCCTGACTTCAACCGCTGGGTCAATATGGCAGCGACTTTTGCGGGATGGCTTTGCGCGCGCTTATAGAGCAAATCCTGGAACTGCGTATTTTTGAACCGGGTGATGGCATAGGCCCAGCGGGCGGGCATGATTTTGCGCAACCTGATCGCCAGCCGGTCGCGCGACGGTATCGACGCGAACCAGCCCGGCGTGCGTTGCAGCATTGTTACATGCGCGGCGTCGCTGCCATCGCCCTTTTGGACCATGGCGGGAACGATGGTCACGGCGGTCGCGCCTGACCCGATGACAACGACCCGTTTGCCACTGTAATTTAAGTCTTCCGGCCAGAATTGCGGGTGGACGATCCGCCCGTTGAACGATTTTTGCCCCTTGAGTTCGGCGTCATAGCCCGCGTCATGGTCGTAATAACCCGACCCCATATAGAGGAAAGAGGCGCAGTGGCTTTGCTTTTTGCCATCGGGTCCGGTGCAGGTCAGCGTCCAGCGCGCGTCGACCGACGACCACGCCGCGTGCTCAACCTTTGTGTTAAAGCAGATCGCATCGCGCACGCCGTTCTTGTCAACAACCTTGCCCAGATAATCGAGGATTGTGTCGCCTTCAGCGATCGACCGTTCATGCGTCCATGGCTCGAAATCAAATCCCAACGTATACATGTCGCTGTCCGAACGGATACCGGGATAGCGGAACAAATCCCACGTCCCGCCCAGATTGCTGCGCCGTTCGATGATGCGGAATGTCTTGCCGGGGCATTCGCGCTGCAAATGCACCGCCATGCCAATGCCGGAAATTCCGGCGCCCACGATCAAGACGTCGACATGGTCATGCATTCGCGCTCTCCTTCGGCCATCGGTTACTGACATCAGTGCAAATTGCAAGTGGTTGCCATTCGTGGCGCGATCATCCAACAGGGAATCGATTGTCATAAAATTGCAACAGCATTGACATGATAGCGTCACAAACGAAGGCGCGAGCGCGGGTGAAGGGGTGGATTATCAAACAGATTGCGGCCTTGCCTTATCGTAACGAAGGCACGGGAATCGATGCGCCGGTCAGCATTTTGCTGATCACATCGCGCGAGACAAAGCGCTGGGTGATCCCCAAGGGCAACCCGATCGCCGGACAGGGTGCACACGCGTCCGCCGCGATTGAAGCCGAGGAGGAAGCCGGCGTGCGCGGTGCGGTCTGTCCGACGCCGCTCGGCAGCTATCGATATCGCAAGCGGCGCGCCAATGGTTCGGCGCTGATGTTCGATGTCGACGTCTTTCCTTTGGCCGTGACGACCGAATTGCCCGACTGGAAGGAACAGCATGAGCGCGAGCGCCGCTGGTTCCCGCTGGCCGACGCGGCCGACGCCGTCGAAGAACCCGACCTGCGCGACCTGATCCGTTCGTTCGGGGCATCCGAATTCAATCTGGCGACACGGCGTAACAGCCTGTTCGACAATATCGCACGCAAGACAGGGGTGAGTGGCATGTTTGCATGGTTCCAGCGGCTGTTGCCAAAGACCGGGAATTTCTTTGAACTGTTTGAATCGCACGCCGTGACGTTGGTCAAAGGCAGCGACGCGCTGGCGCGCTTGCTGGAGGGCGGGGCAGGCATGGCCGACCATATCCGCGAAATCGTCGAGCGCGAACATGACGCCGACGAGATTATCCGCGAAGTGTTGCAAAGCGTGCGCCGCACTTTTCTGACGCCATTCGACCGGAGCGCGATCACCAGCCTGATCGGCGCGATGGATGATGCCATCGACGAAATGCAGCAGACGGCGGGTGCGGTCGACCTGTATGAAGTCACGGCATTTGATCAGGAAATGAAGGACATGGCGGCGATCATCGTCGACGCCGCGCGGCTGACGGCAGAGGCCATTCCGCTGTTGCGCGATGTTGGTGGCAATGCGACCCGGCTGCACGAACTGACCGAACGGCTGGTGCGGATGGAGGGTCACGCCGACGAGATTCACGCCGCCGGGGTCAAGCGCCTGTTCAAGGAACATGGCGTTGGCGACACGCTGCGCTTCATCGTCGGTCGCGAAATTTACAAGCATCTGGAACGGATCGTCGACCGGTTCGAAGATGTCGCGAACGAGATTGACGGTCTCGTCATCGACCACGCCTGATGATTGGCCGGAGCGCGCGCGATGCATGAACTCGCCTTTCCGTTGCTTGTCGGACTGATCGGCCTGGCGCTGGCGTTCGATTTTCTGAACGGGCTGCACGACGCCGCCAACTCGATCGCGACGGTGGTGTCGACGCGGCTGCTCAGCCCCGTCAAAGCCGTTATGTTCGCGGCATTCTTCAACTTTGCCGCCTATTTCCTGTCGGTGATCTTTCCCAGCCTGCACAAGGTCGCCGAAACGATTGGCAAGGGGATTATCGACAAGGATCTGGTGACCCCGGCGGTCGTGTTCGGCGCGCTGGTCGGGGCGATGTTCTGGAACATTGTCACCTGGCTCAAGGGCATTCCGTCGTCATCCAGCCATGCCTTGATTGGCGGCATTGTCGGCGCCGGCGTCGCCCATGCCGGGATGGAGGGCATCCAGTGGAGCGGCCTGAACAAGACGGTGATCGCGATTTTTCTGTCGCCGATGCTGGGCATGATGCTGGCGATGCTGGTCATGCTGATCAGCAGCTGGGCAATGCGGCGGGTGCACGCGCGGCGCGCGGAAAGCACGGTACGGGTGCTGCACCTGATCTCGTCGGCGGCCTATTCGATCAGCCACGGGTTGAACGACGCGCAAAAGACGATGGGGATCATCACCGTGCTGCTCTATTCAACCGGCTATCTGCAGGGCGAATTTCATGTGCCGCACTGGGTGGCGATCAGTTGCTATATCGCGATCGCGCTCGGGACCCTGTCGGGCGGCTGGCGGATCATCGAGACGATGGGGTCGCGGATCACCAAATTGTCGCACCATCAGGGTTTCGCCGCGTCAACCGGCGGGTCGATCATTGTGTTCTCCGCGTCGCTGCTGGGTATCCCCGTGTCGACGACGCACACCATCACCGGCAGCATCATCGGCGCCGGCGCCGCGCGCCGCGCATCGTCGGTGCGCTGGGGCGTCGCCGGCAATGTCGTGACCGCATGGTTCATCACGCTGCCCGCAAGCGCGGCGGTGGGCGCGGCGTTTTACATGCTGACGCGGCTGTTTTAGGGCGATTAGAGTCAATCTGGATCAAAAAAGGCTCTAGCCCGCAAAGCCGAGCACAACCAGCAACGCGGCTTCGCAGCGCGCAAGGTCGTCGCTGGCGAGCGTCCCGATAACGGCGCCAATTTTGTCACGACGCACGGCGACGGGGATATCCGCCATCAGATCCGACGGCTGGCGCAGTCCATTTTGTTCGTCGGGCGCGACATGCGGACGGGTGCGTGGCAAATTGGCGCAGTCCGACGTCAGCATGATGACGATGACGTAGGGCAAGTCGCTATAGGCATCTGCCTGAATGATAACTGCCGGTCGGGGCTTGCTGCCAATGCCGCTGCCCGCAGCAATGGTGACGACATCGCCGCGTCGCATCGGTTATTCAGCGTCGTCGGTCGGCGTGAAACGCACTGCTTCAATAAAGGCATCATCCATTGCGTTACAGGGCAGGGCCGCAATGGCGCGCGCTTCGTCGCGTATGGCCGCGAGGATATCGTCGCGCTTAAGATCGGGCAACCAAATCTGGCGCGGTCGCAGCCCCTTCGCGCGCAGCTTTTCGCGTCGCCGGGCAACCCGCGCTGCTCCGCTCAATTGAGTATGCAATCCCATGATCATTGCCTTTTGTTACATGTAACGTAACATGGTAACCGGGAAATGCAAGTCGGACGGTGGCAAATTCAGCCGGTCACAACCCCGAACAGATCATGCTCGTCGGCGTCTTCGACCACCACGTCGACGATGTCGCCCGCGCGCAATGTCGCGGCGACGTCGCGCAGGTAGACGTGGCCGTCGATTTCGGGGGCGTCGGCTTGGGAGCGGCCGGTGGCGCCGATGCTGCCATCGTCAGGGTCGGCGTCGCCAATTTCGTCGATGATCACCGGCAGCGTGCGGCCGACTTTGGCGGCGAGCTTGGCGGCGCTGATCGCGGCGGTTTTTTCCATGATCCGCTGAAACCGCTCTTCCTTGACGTCCTCGGGCACAGGGTTGGGCAGGGCGTTCGCCTGTGCCCCCGCGACGGGTTCAAAGCGGAACGCGCCGACACGGTCGAGCTGTGCTTCGTCGAGCCAGTCGAGCAGGTAGCGGAAATCATCCTCGGTCTCGCCGGGAAAGCCGACGACGAAGGACGAGCGCACCGCGATGTCGGGCGCGATGCTGCGCCACTTCGCCAGCCGTTCGAGCACCTTGGCCTCGTTCGCGGGGCGCTTCATGCGTTTCAGCACGGCGGGGCTGGCATGCTGGAACGGAATGTCGAGATAGGGGGTCAACAGCCCCTCGGCCATCAATGGGATGACATCATCGACGTGCGGATAGGGATAGACATAGTGGAGCCGCACCCACGGGCTGCGGCCATCGGCGGTGCGCAGCCCCCCGAGCTCGCGTGCGAGATCGGTCATGTGCGCGCGCACCGGGCGGCCGTGCCAGTCGCGCACATCATGGCGCGTGTCGACGCCATATGCTGATGTATCCTGGCTGATCACCAGCAATTCGCGTGTGCCCGCCGCGACCAGCTTTTCGGCTTCGCGCAGCACGGCGTCGATCCGGCGGCTGGCGAGCTTGCCGCGCAGGCTGGGGATGATGCAAAAGGAACAGCTATGGTTGCAGCCCTCTGAAATCTTGAGATAGCTGTAATGGCGCGGGGTCAGTTTCAGCCCGCCGCCGTCATGGTCCAGCCCCGGCACCAGATCGACAAAGGGCCCCTGGGTGGGCGGCGCGGCGGCGTGGACGGCGCCGACGACATCTTCATATTGATGCGCGCCGGTGACCGCGAGCACGCCCGGAAAACGCGCGCGGATGGCGTCGGCTTCGTTGCCCATGCACCCGGTGACGATGACGCGGCCATTTTCGGCCATCGCCTCGCCAATCGCCTCCAGACTCTCTTCCTTGGCGCTGTCCAGAAAGCCGCAAGTGTTGACCAGCACGACGTCGGCCCCGGCATAATCGGCGCTCATCGCATAGCCGTCGGCGCGCAGCTTGGTCAGGATGCGTTCGCTGTCGACCAGCGCCTTGGGACAGCCGAGCGAGACCATGCCGACTTTCGGCTGCGGGGGAAGGGTCGTGGTGGTCATGATGCGGCGCGCATAGCGGGATATGGCGTGCTTGTCACTTGCTGCGCAATCGATGCCTAACGCGGCGGCAGTTGCTTGAGCGGATCGACCGGTTTGCGGTCCTTGCGCAGCTGGAAATGCAGTTGCGGCGCAGTGACTTGCCCGCTGTCGCCCGACAGTGCGATGACGTCGCCCGCGCGCACCGATTGGCCGCGCACGACGTCGAGCCGCGCGGCGTGGCCATAGGCGCTGACCCATCCGCCGCCGTGATTGATCAGGATCAGCCCGCCGTAAACCGCGATTTCGTCGCCCGCGTAAGCGACAACGCCATCGGCGGCGGCGCGGATTGGCGTGCCCATCGGGGCGGAAATGTTGATGCCGTCGTTGATTTTGCCCGGGGCAATCGGCCCGAACCGGTTGATCACCGCGCCCGCCATCGGCCAGCTGAATTTGCCGGCAAAGCGCGCGGGCGGGACGATGGGAGCGAGCGGCGCGGCGGGTGCCGGCTGCTGCACGGTTGCGGCACGGCTGCCGCTGGTCAGCGCACCCTCGGCAACGGCGGGCTGGCTGCCGGTGGTGATGTCGTCGATGTTGATCGCAAAGCTCTGCGCGCGCGCTGCGGGGTCGACGGCGGCGGGCCGCGCGCCCGGCGGCAGTTTCAGCCGCTGGCCGATACGCAGCACATAGGGCTCTGAAAGCGCATTCAACGCGACAATGTCGGCCCATCTGGTGCCATAGGCGCGCGCGATGGCGATGCCGGTCTCACCCGCGCTGACGCGGTGGTAACTGCCCGCCGGAATCGTCAGCCGCTGGCCGATGGACAGGGTGAACGGTGCCGCCAGCCCATTAGCGAGCGCGATCGCTTCGGACCCCGCCCCGGTCGCCTCTCCAATCGCGCGCAGCGTGTCGCCGGGGCGCACGACATAGACGCTGTCGGTCACCGGCCGGGCGTTGGCGCTGACCGGCTGCATCGTCCATGTCGGCACCGGGTCGCCGCCGAGCACGCGGTCGTCAGACAGCAAAGCCTCCAGCCCGCGCGCCGGTTTGACCCCTTCGGCTTCGGCGGGTGGCGGCGCGTCGGCGGGCGCGACTGCTCCGCCGGGGATACATGCGGCAAGCAGCAACGGCAGGAACAGCAGGGGCAGGCGTGCGATCATCGTTGCCCTTGATAGGTTATTGATATCGCGCCGACAATGCCGCGAGTGACGCGCCATGGGTTAAATCGACATGCAGCGGTGTGACCGCGACATAGCCGTCGTCGATAGCCTCCAGGTCGCTGTCATGGCCTGCGCTATGTTCGATGCCGTGCAGCCCGAACCAATAATAGTCATAGCCGCGCGGGTCGGTGCCTTTGACAATCGAACCGCGACTGTAATCATGGAACCCCTGCCGTACGACGCGGATGCCCTTGATCGCGGCGGGGTCCAGCGCCGGGAAATTGATATTGACCAGACTGCGCGGGGCAAAATCCATATCGAGCAGCGGCGACAGCACACGCGGCCCCCACGCCTCGGCTGCGGCGAACGGCACCGCGTCGCCCATGCCCTCGCGCCCGTAAACCTGGCTGAGCGCGATTGACCGCACCCCCGCGAGCGCGCCCTCCATCGCGGCGGACACGGTGCCCGAATATGTGACATCGTCGCCCAGATTGGCGCCGCGATTGACCCCCGACAGGATCAGGTCGGGGCGCGCGTCGGTCATGATCACGCCCAGCGCCATCATCACCGAATCGGTCGGCGTGCCCGCGACGGCAAAACGCCGGTCGCTGATCCGGCGCACGCGCACCGGGCGGCTGAGCGTCAGCGAATGGCCCGCGCCCGAATTTTCATCGGCGGGCGCAACGACCCAGACATCGTCGCTGAATTGGCGCGCGATGCGTTCAAGGACCACAAGGCCGGGCGCGTTGATGCCGTCGTCGTTGGTGAGCAGGATGCGCATTTGACTTTGAAACTCCGTTCGTCCTGAGCCTGTCGAAGGACGGATGTGCGGGAGAGAGATTTGACGGATTATCGCGGGCTTCGACAAGCGCAGCCCGAACGGCCTTTTTGGATCAAATTGATGGCACCAGCATTTCCACCCCGCCCATATACGGCCGCAGCACGTCGGGCACGGTCACGCTGCCGTCGTCATTCTGGTAATTTTCGATCACCGCGACCAGCGTGCGGCCGACCGCCAGCCCCGACCCGTTGAGCGTGTGGACAAAACGCGTGCCCTTTTCACCGTCGGGGCGGTAACGCGTGTCCATCCGCCGCGCCTGATAATCGCCGCAGTTTGAACAGCTGGAAATCTCGCGATATGTGCCTTGCCCGGGCAGCCAGACCTCCAGGTCATATGTTTTGCGCGCGGTCGCACCCATGTCGCCCGCGCACAGCAGCATCTTGCGATAGGGTAGGTTCAGCGCCTGCAACACCGATTCGGCGGCGGCGACCATGCGTTCATGTTCGGCTTCGCTGTCCTCGGGCGCGGTGATCGACACCAGTTCGACCTTTTCAAACTGATGCTGGCGGATCAGCCCGCGCGTGTCCTTGCCTGCCGCCCCCGCTTCGGACCGGAAACAGGGGGTGAGCGCGGTCAGCCGGATCGGCAGCGCAGCGGCGGCGAGAATCTGTTCGCGCACGCTGTTGGTCAAGCTGACCTCGGCGGTGGGGATCAGCCAGCGGCCGTCGGTCGTCTGGAACAGATCCTCGGCAAATTTGGGAAGCTGCCCGGTGCCGAACACCGCTTCGTCGCGCACCAGCAGCGGCGGCGCACATTCGCTGTAACCGTTCGCGCCGGTCTGATGATCGAGCATGAATTGGCCGAGCGCGCGGTTCAGGCGGGCAGCACCGTCGCGCAGAAACGCAAAGCGTGCGCCCGAAATCGCCACGCCGGTTTCAAAATCGATCCCCAGCGGCGGACCGATGTCGGCATGGTCGCGCGGCGCAAAATCGAACGTGCGCGGCGTGCCCCATCGGGCGCGTTCGACATTGGCGTTTTCGTCGATGCCCGGGGGCACGTCGTCGGCGGGCAAATTGGGCAGCGCCGCGAGCAGCGCGTCGAGCGCGGCGCCGACGTCGCGTTCCTCGGCCTCCATCGCCGCCGCAGCGTCTTTCAGCGCGGCGACTTCGGCCTTCAGCGCGTCGGCGGCGGCGCTGTCGCCCTTGCCCATCGCCGCGCCGATCGCTTTGGCGGCGTCGTTGCGGCGCGCCTGGCTGGCTTGCATCGTGGTGAGCAATTCGCGGCGTCGCCCGTCGCGCGCGACGATGTCGGCGGCCACGGGTTCCACCCCCCGGCGGGCGAGCGCGGCGTCAAAGGCGGCGGGATTGTCGCGGATCAGGCGGATGTCGTGCATGGACCGCGCTATGACCGCGCGCGCCGCCCGGCGCAAGGGGGCAGGGCATTGCCCACGAAAAAGGGGCCGCGCGTTGCCGCCCGGCCCCCGATTTCTAAGTCGATGCTTGTTCGGCTTAAGCCGCGTCGCGTTCGCCATTGGCGTTGGCGTGGCGGCGACGTGCCACCAGTGCTGCGGCTGCCGCCCCGAACAACAGCATCATCGGCGGTGCGGGCACCGGTGTCGGCGTGCCGCTCGACCCCGTTGAACCGCCGCTTGACGACGAAGAAGAGCTGGAGCTGGACGAACTCGACGACGAGGACGATGCCCCCGAAGAACCGGTCGACGATCCGCCCGACGATCCGCCCGACGATCCGGTCGAACCGCCCGACGTGCCGCCAAAGCTGGACGACGAGGACGACGAGCTGGAGCTGGACGATGACGAGCTGCT
>JBEGPL010000393.1:0-2669 GCA_041181445.1 Pseudomonadota bacterium | reverse complement strand
TCGCCGCTGATGTGGGGTGGGCTGGTCGTGCTGTGCAACTTCATCCCCTATCTGGGGCCGATCGTCGCGGCCATCCTGCTGGCCTTTGGCGGTTTGATGACGTTTGATGCCATCGGGTGGGCCATGCTGCCCGCGATGGTGTTTATCGTCTGCCATGTGATCGAGGCGAATGTGGTGACCCCGTTCATTCTGGGCCAGCGGCTTACGGTCAATCCGGTACTGATTCTGGTGTCGCTCAGCTTTTGGGGTTGGGTCTGGGGTGTTCCGGGCGCGTTGCTCGCGGTCCCGATCCTGCTGGTGTTACAGACCGTGCTGCACGCGACCGGGACGCCTGATCTGGCGGGATTCCTGTTCGAACGCGGCGGTTGGGTCGGCGGGTCGCCCGGCGCGAGTTCGGAAAAGCGAAACTAATCGCACCGCCATGCGCGCCGAGTGTTGACAGTGTCGGCGCACCGCCATATTGGCGCTGCTCCCAAGCCAAGCGGGTGTAGCTCAGTTGGTTAGAGTGCCGGCCTGTCACGCCGGAGGTCGCGGGTTCGAGCCCCGTCACTCGCGCCATTCCCTTGCGGATGGCGGCTTGGTTGTTCAGTTTTTCGGCGGCGTCCAGCGCCCCGTTTCCATCCATTGCAGCAATGGCTTGAGCGGCAGGATCCAGACGATCCCGGCGAGCGCATATGTCGCCATTTGCGCGGCAAATGGCCAGCCGCTTATGGTCGCCGAAAAATGTGACACTGTCAGCCCCCACACCGCGACAATCGCCAGAATGGCGAACACACCAGCGGGTTTTCGCCATGTCGGCTGATGTTCGGGTTGCGGTGTCATGACGGCAAAATCCAACTGCGTTCGGTGAGCACGGCGTCGAGCGGTGCATCCCATGGGTCGGCGGGCAGCGCATCGACCTGTTGCACCGACCACGCGATGCCGATGGCGATTGCGTCGGGCAACAGGCTGAGCGCGCGGTCATAATGACCGGCGCCCTGACCCAGCCGGTTGAGCGCATCGTCGAACGCGACCAGCGGCACCAGCACCAGATCCGGCATTGCGACGTCGGCATTGGCGCGCGGCTGGCGCAGGCCAAAAGGACCAGCCTCAAGCGGATCGCCGGGTGACCAGTGCAGAAATCGCATCGGTGCGGCGGTGCCGGTGACATGGGGCAGGGCGGTGCGGCACCCGGCCGCCGCGGCCTCGGCAAGCAGTGCCGCCGGATCGGGCTCACTGCCCATCGCGACATAAGCCGCGACGGTGCGGCCCGGCACATACAGCCGCGCGAGCGGCGACGCCGCGCGCGAAAAGGCAAGGCGGCGCACTGAATCGGGCAGCGCCGCGACATGTGCATCGCGCGTCGTGCGCATCGCCGAGCGGATTTCCGGCTTTGAAAACATGATGTTGTCGGTCAATTCTGATCCTTGGACACCGGTTCAGCAAGGGCGCGGGTGGCGGGACCGCCGTGGTCGTTTACCTGAAGATCCTCTGACGCCAGTAACGTCAGGTGGGCCCCATGTGCTTCGGACCAGGATCCGGGCAGGGACAGGGCCCTTGGATGATGTATCGCCTCAGGGATTTTCACAAGGCTCGTGCCGGGCAGAACCCGCCGCCTGTCACTTAGGCCCGAACACCCGCCTTCTCAAGGGTTGGCTTCGAGATAATCGGCCACAGCCTCTACCCGGTCAGCCATTTGCGTCAGCGCACGGCCCAGTGCCGGCGAATTTTGCGTTACAACCTGCGGCGGTGGGGGCGGGCGATTGGCGATTTCCTGAGCCTGCGCTTGTGCCGCAGCCGCCGCACCCTTTGCTTCATGCGCCTCGTCGGCCAGAAAAAGCGCGGCATAGAGCAATTGACGCACCTCGGTGCCGCCCTGAACTGCGCGCACCTTGTCATCAACCAGTTGGGCGAGGCGCAACAACTGGTCTTCCTGACCATCGCCGCAATGGACATCATATTGATATCCGCCGACCTGGATGCGGACGTCAGCCACGGCTGGCCGTCGCAATCAAGCCATCGAGCTGGGCGATAACCGCGGTCACTTCGCTCCGCAGTGCGTCGTGCCGTGCCGGCGGGACGCCAATGATGGTCGATGCATCGACGGGCTGGCTGGATCGTTCCACCAGCACGCGTTCAATGCGGCTGAGCGCGCGTTCGAGCCGCCCCACGGCCTGACTGGCTTCATCGAGTTCCATGAGAGCGGAAATAGCAGCGCAAACAAGGCTGTGCAATCGCCGTTTGACGGCGCGTCACGGCACGGGACTCGCCACGCTTATGGACAAAGCAACATCGTGCCGAGTCGCGCCACCAGACTGCCCATGTTTTTGCCCCTTTCCCGCCAAAATGCGGCGATCGCGGTTGACCTTACCCCCCACACACAGCAAAGGGGCCGCGACTGGCGACTCGATGCAAACAGCCGCCGGCGTAATTCATGGTTGCGCTAACATGACTGGCAGGCGACGCGCCGGGTGGTGGCAGTGCAAAGATCAGGCACCGGGGGTCCAAATGACGGCAACGTTCGAAGGCGTATCCATTGGGCAGATGGCAAACGCGATCCGCGCGCTGGCGATGGACGCGGTGCAGGCGGCCAATTCCGGTCACCCCGGCATGCCCATGGGCATGGCCGATGTCGCCACCACTCTCTTCACACAATATATTAAATTTGACCCGCAAGTACCCAACTGGCC
>JBEGPL010000392.1:0-4036 GCA_041181445.1 Pseudomonadota bacterium | reverse complement strand
GCGTGCGGCGGATCGGGTCCTGGCCCTTGGTCATTTGCAGCCGGTATGCCGTGTCGTTCTGGCCCTTTTCAATTTCGTCCATGCTCAGCTCATGCGCGCGGACGGGGTCGCGGCCGGTATATTTGGTGCCTGCGGTTTCGTCGGCGATGGCTTGCACTTCCAAGATATGCAGGCCGCAAAATTCGGCGATCTGGACAAAGGTCAGCCCGGTGTTGTCGACCAGCCAGGCGGCGGTCGCGTGCGGCATCAGCGGGGTGGCGGCAGTCGGTGCCATGATCAAAGTCTCCGTCCAAAAAATAAGGGCCGCCCAAGCAGGGCGGCCGGAAGCTGGAGGGGCTTTAGACCCGATGGCGTTGCTAATCAACCGTCAGCACAATTTTGCCGACATGGTCGCCCGCCTGCATCCGCGCGTGCGCTGACGCAGCGTCGGCGAGCGCGAAGCTGCGGTCCATGACCGGCGCGATCCGCCCTTCCGCGACCAGCGGCCACACGGTGCGGCGCAGTTCGTCAGCGACCAGCGCCTTGAAGCCCGCACTGCGCGCGCGCAGCGTCGATCCGGTCAGCACGAGCCGCCGCCGCATAATCTCGCTGATGTTGATTTCGGCCGAAATGCCGCGCTGGAACGCGATCGAGACATGGCGGCCATCGTCGGCCAGCGACGCGATGTTGCGTGCCAGATAATCGCCGCCGACCATGTCGAGCACCGCGTCGACGCCCGCGCCGCCCGTGATCGCCGCGACTTCGGCGGCGAAGTCGGCGTTGTTATAATCAATGGCGTGATCGGCCCCGAGCGCCAGCGCGGCGTCGCATTTGTCGGCGCTGCCGCAGGTGACGATGATGGTGATGTCGAACGCCTTGCACAGCGCGATTGCCATTGTGCCGATGCCGCTGGTGCCGCCGTGGACCAGCACGCTCTCGCCGCCCTTGACATAGGCACGCTCGAACAAATTGGTCCACACGGTGAACAAAGTTTCGGGCATCGCTGCCGCCTGTTCCATCGACAATGCGGGCGGCACGATCAGGCAGCTGCCCGCCGGAGCAACGCAAAATTCGGCATAGCCGCCGCCCGCGACCAGTGCACACACCGGCTGGCCCAGCAGCGCAGCGTCGGCGCCATCGCCCAGCGCGACAATTGTCCCGGCCACTTCGAGACCCGGAATGTCCGATGCGCCCGGCGGCGAGGGATAAAATCCCATGCGTTGCAGCACGTCGGGGCGGTTGACCCCGGCGGCGGCGACGCGGATCAACACCTCGCCGGCGCCCGCCACTGGCACCGCGCGGGTTTCGGGCATCAGCGCGTCGGGCCCGCCGGGCGCGGGAATGGCGATCGCGGTCATTGTCGCGGGAATGGCATCTGCTGTGGTCATGGCTTAGGCCCCCAATTGCCTGTGCCGCCGCGCATACACCGCTTCGCTGTGACTTGACAGGGTGCACGCGATGCGAAAGATTCGGCGCGATGGACGATGACGATCCCGTGCGCCGCGACGATGTGCTCAGCCAGTTGGTCAGGCAGGATATTGACCCGCTGTCGGTTGCCGAGCTCCACGCCCGCATCGCGTTGCTGGAGTCGGAAATCGCCCGTGCCCGCGCCAAAATTTCATTCGCCGTTAACCATAAGGCAAGTGCCGACGCGTTATTCCGTAAAGGGTGACCGGATGCCCCTTGCGAACCGGCGGCATCAGGACCATTTTGGCCCTAGCGATGTTCCGCTTTGGCCACCGCGCAAGGAGTAGACGATCATGCCGTCCTTTTCGGAAAGTCTGGAAAAGACCCTGCACAGCGCGCTCAAGGCCGCGTCGGACCGCAGTCATGAATATGCGACGCTCGAACATCTTCTCTATGCGCTGATCGACGACGAACATGCCGCCGACGTGATGCGTGCATGCGGCGTCGACCTTGGCGATCTGGGCACGGCGGTGGTGCATTATCTCGACACCGAACTCGACAGTCTGAAGGTGGAGGGGCACAATGATCCGTCACCCACCGGCGGGTTTCAGCGCGTGGTGCAGCGCGCTATCCTGCATGTCCAATCGTCGGGAAAAGACGAAGTTACCGGCGCCAATGTGCTGGTTGCGCTGTTTTCCGAACGCGAAAGCTATGCCGTCTATTTTCTCCAGCAACAGGATATGAGCCGGCTCGACGCGGTCAGCTTCCTCAGCCACGGCGTGGGCAAGGGCGGCAAGCCCGCCGCCGCCCCGGTGGCGGAGGAGAAGGAAGAGGCCAAGGAAAAGCCCGAGGGCAAGGGCAAGAAAGATTCGGCGCTCGACCAATTCACCGTCAATCTCAATGAAAAGGCCAAAAAGGGCCGCGTCGATCCGCTCATCGGCCGCACAGCAGAGGTTGACCGGACGATCCAGATCCTGTGCCGCCGGTCCAAGAACAACCCGCTCTATGTCGGCGACCCCGGCGTCGGCAAAACCGCGATTGCCGAAGGGTTGGCGCGCAAGATTATCGAGGGTGACGTGCCCGAAGTGCTGTTGCCCGCCGTGATTTACTCGCTCGACATGGGCGCGTTGCTGGCGGGCACCCGCTATCGCGGCGATTTTGAGGAACGGCTGAAATCGGTGGTGACCGAGCTGGAGGCGATGCCCGACGCGATCCTGTTCATCGACGAGATCCACACCGTCATCGGCGCGGGCGCGACCAGCGGCGGCGCGATGGACGCGTCGAACCTGCTCAAACCGGCGCTGTCGGGCGGCACCATCCGCTGCATCGGCTCGACCACCTATAAAGAGTTCCGCAACCATTTCGAAAAGGACCGCGCGCTGCTGCGCCGCTTCCAGAAAATCGACGTGATCGAACCCAGCCTGGAAGATACGCGGAAAATCCTGTCGGGCCTGCGCGAAGCGTTCGAAAATCATCACAATGTCAAATATACGCCCGACGCGATCAAGGCGGCGGTCGAACTGTCGGCGCGCTACATCAACGACCGCAAGCTGCCCGACAAGGCAATCGACGTGATCGACGAAGTCGGCGCGATGCAGATGCTGGTGCCGCCGAACAAGCGCAAAAAAGTGATCACGGCAAAGGATATCGAGGCGGTGATCGCGACGATGGCGCGGGTGCCCGCGAAAAGCGTGTCGAGCGACGACAAACGCGTGCTCGAAACGCTGGAAACCGACCTGAAACGCGTCGTCTTTGGCCAGAATGTCGCCATCGAAGTGCTCGCCAGCGCGATCAAATTGTCGCGCGCGGGGCTGCGCGACCCCGAAAAGCCGATTGGCAATTACCTGTTTTCCGGCCCCACCGGCGTCGGCAAGACTGAAGTCGCAAAACAGCTCGCGCTGCTGCTCGGCATCCCGCTGCAACGCTTTGACATGTCCGAATATATGGAACGCCATTCGGTCAGCCGCCTGATCGGCGCGCCGCCGGGCTATGTCGGCTATGATCAGGGCGGGCTGCTGACCGACGGCATCGACCAGAATCCGCACTGCGTGCTGTTGCTCGACGAAATCGAAAAGGCGCATCCCGACCTGTTCAACATATTGTTGCAGGTGATGGACAATGGCAAATTGACCGATCATCACGGCAAGACGGTCGATTTCCGCAACGTCATATTGATCATGACGACCAACGCCGGGGCCAGCGACATGGCGCGCGAAAGCATCGGGTTCGGCACGCTGACGCGCGAAGATGTGCAGGAAGAGGCGGTGAAGAAAATGTTCACCCCCGAATTCCGTAACCGGCTGGATGCGATTGTCCCGTTCGGTTACCTGCCGCCCGACGTCGTCGCGCGCGTCGTCGACAAGTTCATCCTGCAACTCGAACTGCAACTCGCCGACCGCAACGTCCACATCACGCTGGACGACCCGGCGCGCAAATGGCTGACCGACAAGGGCTATGACAAGCTGTACGGCGCGCGGCCGATGGGCCGGCTGATTCAGGAAAAGATCAAACAGCCGCTGGCCGAGGAACTGCTGTTCGGCAAACTGGTCCATGGCGGCGAGGTCAAGGTGAAGCTGAAAGACGGCGAAGACGCGAAAGTCGGCAACCCGCTGGCGTTCGAAGTCACCCCTGCGCCGCCGAAAGCGAGCAA
>JBEGPL010000391.1:0-2704 GCA_041181445.1 Pseudomonadota bacterium | reverse complement strand
CTACTTGCATGTCCAAGCCCTCGACACATCGACACCTTCGGGCAGGGCCATGTTCCAGATGCTCGGTGTTTTTTCGGAGTTCGAAAGGGCCATGATCAGCGAGCGTGTGAAATCGTCATTGGCCCGTGTTCGGGCGGCGGGGAAGGTATTGGGCAGGAAGCCCCTCGATGCCAGAAAGGCCGAGAAGATCAGGAAATCGCTCAACCAAGGCGTTAGCATCAACAAGACCGCGAAGGCATTGCAGGTCGGGGTCGGCACCGTCCATCGGATCAAGGTCGCGATGGCATCACAGGTGGCAGCATGATCGAGGACGGTCAGGTGGCGATCGATAACGCTGCCGTGATCATCCGTGCGGATGGTTCGGAATCATTGGAGACCATCCATGACCGCACCCAAGCGGTGGAAGATGGTCAGGCCGATGATGCGGCGACCAGCATCAGGCAGGACGCGTTCCCTTCGCCCGCTCCAGTTTTTTTCGCGCAGGCGACCTCATACCACCACCCCCCTTGCGCCGCCCGCGCCGACGCGGCATCCTGTTGCCGGGCGGCATATGGGCGCCAGCGGGAGGCACGGGCAATGGCGGCGGAGCATGTCGGAACGATTGCGTCGACGCTGGAACCCGGCGACCACCCCTATATGCAGGGTGCGTGGCGCCCGACATATCGCGAATGGAACGCTGACTTTGCCCCCGGCGACGCGGCGGTCATCGGCACGATACCGTCCGACATCGCGGGCGTTTATGTGCGCACCGGCGAAAATCAGATCCACAAACCCATCGGCCGCTATCACCCGTTCGACGGCGACGGATTTATCCATGCGATGACGTTCGCGGGCGGGCGGGCGCACTATCGCAGCCGCTTTGTCCGCACCAAGGGGATGATCGCCGAAGCCGAGGCCGGGCGGTCGCTGTGGGCGGGGTTGATGGAACCGCCGCACAAATCGACGCGTCCCGGCTGGGGCGCGCAGGAGTGGCTGAAGGACAGTTCGTCGACCGATGTCGCCATTCACGCCGGGCGGATCTTGTCGACATTCTATCAATGCGGCGAAGGCTATCGGCTCGACCCCTTTACGCTCGACACCATCGGGGCCGAGGGCTGGGTGCCCGACGACGGGATTTCGGCGCACTGCAAGACCGACCCGGCAACCGGCGAGCTGCTGTTTTTCAACTATAGCAAGCACGCGCCCTTCATGCATTATGGCGTCGTCGGTGCCGACAACCGGCTGGCGCATTATGTGCCGGTGCCGCTGCCCGGGCCGCGGCTGCCGCACGATATGGCGTTCACGACTAACTATGCGATTTTGAACGACATGCCGCTGTTCTGGAATGCCGATCTGTTGAAACGCGACCTGCACGTCGTGCAATTCCACCCCGACATGCCGTCGCGCTTTGCGATTTTGCCCCGACGCGGCGGGCCGGACGACATCCGCTGGTTCGAAGCCGCGCCGACCTATGTGCTCCATTGGCTCAACGCCTATGAGGATGGCGACACCATCGTCCTCGACGGTTATTTCCAGGACGAGCCGATGCCCAAATCCTATCCCGGCGCGCCCGAGGGGCTGGAACGGATGATGGCCTATCTCGACCAGCAATTGCTGAAACCCCGGCTGCACCGCTGGCGGTTCGACCTGGCGACCGGCACAACCCACGAAGAGCGGCTGGACGACCGCATCCTGGAATTTGGCACGATCAACCAGCGGTTCGCCGGTCGCCGCTATCGCTATGCCTATAGCGCCATCCCCGAACCCGGCTGGTTCCTGTTTCGCGGGCTGGTCAAGCATGACCTGGAGACCGGCGAGGGCGACACCTTTGAATTTGGCGCGGGCCGGTTCGGCAGCGAGGCCCCGTTTGTGCCGCGCATCGGCGCGGTCGACGAAGACGATGGCTATCTGGTGTCGTTCGTCGCCGACCTGAACAGCGATACGTCCGAATGTGTGCTGATCGACGCACGCGACATTGCCGCCGGGCCGGTGTGCCGCATCATCCTGCCCGAACGATTTTGCGCGGGCACGCACGCGGCATGGGCCAATATGGACGATATTGGTATGCCCGCCCATGGTTAACGCGCCCTTTACCCTGTTGCCCTAACACCATCGTCACAAGCGCCAAATTGGGCAGGGCAGGGACGTCGATGGCAACCGAATCACTGATTCAAACGATCCGCGGACAAATGCGTCGGCGTGTGCGCGACCCGCGCTGGCGCGACATTGAACAGGACGCGCAAAACCGCGAGGTTGTGCTGGGCATCCGTCTGACACTGCCGGCCGTTGTCCTGCTCGCACTTGGCTCATTGATCGTCTTTCGCGGCGCCGCATTGTACAACCAGATCGCGGGCGTGTCCGCTGCGCTGATCGTCTATGCCATCGCCGCGCAATTCGCCTTGCCGCACATGCCGTGGCAGAAAATTCACTACAAAACCCCTGTCGGCGGCGCACGCGCGATCACCATCTATGCCGCGCTGGCCGCAGGCGCCTGGGCCACCTTGGGGGCTGTCGCCGTCCGCTCCGCCGATCAGGCGACACAGATTTTTGCGATTTCGGCACAGATCGGGGTCATCGCGGTCACCGGCATGGTCTTTGCCTATATGCCGCGCGCCGCCGCGCTTTCGATGTTCATTTTGGCGGGGTCGATGCTGTGGACACTGGCGCATATGGACCAGCATTTTCCGTTGGCCTTTTACATTTGCACCGGCCTGTTCGTGTTGTT
>JBEGPL010000390.1:0-5180 GCA_041181445.1 Pseudomonadota bacterium | reverse complement strand
GCTTTGTCCGTTTTCAACGCGTCGACCGTCCCGAACGCACGGACCAGTGCGACGTGCAGATCGGCATCCTCCGCCGCGCCGCCCAGCGGGATGCGCGCCGATGGCTGGTCACCCGGACCATGATAATCGCCGCCCAGAAACGCCTCCAGCAGCGCCATGTCCGAAAAACTGCCGCCGACCATCAGCGATGTCACACCCTTTGCGCCCAGCGCCCAGCCGTCCTGCCGCTGGACAAAGGCATCGGCTTCGCCGTCATTGTCCATCGCCCGGCCCAGCCGCGCCGCCGTGTCGGCAACCACCTTGTCATAGGGCGCGTTGCCCCGGCCGATGATCGCCACCGGCATGCCGCGCGGCGAGATCGAGATCGTGTCGATGTTCAGCGCGACATGAATGTCGCCAAGCGGCACCACCGGGTGATCGGCGAACCATGTCGCGCCCAGCAGCCCGCGTTCCTCCGCCGTTGTGGCCATGACATAAACGTCGCGGTCGACGCGGTTCGGCCCCGCCAGTCGCTTGACGACTTCGGTCAACACCGCGATGCCGCTGGCATTGTCGACTGCGCCGTTGCAGATCCGGTCGGGTGCGCCTTCGGGGCGGCAAATGCCCAGATGGTCCCAATGGCCAAGCAGCAATATGGCCTTGCCGTCGGGTTTGCGGCCGGCGATCTTGCCAATGATATTGTGACTCTCGAACGCGCGGATTTCAGTCGTCGCCGCCAGCGTCGCCCGGACACTCAGGTCGCGCGCGGCAAATTCGGGCGTCCGCGCCGCAGCCAGCAGCTCGTCGTTGCCCAGCCCCGATGCCGACAGCAACGCCGCCAGCGCCGGTTGTGACATGAAACCGAAAATATCGGCGGCAATGCTTTGCGTCGCCAGCGTCGTCGTCGGCGTGTTCATGCTGCCGCGCAGCGCGGTCCATGGGATGCCGTCACCCGCGACGCCGATGACCGCCGTCGCGCCCGCCGCCGCCAGCAACTGCCGCCGGGTGCGCGAACGCGGCGGATTGTCGCCGAACGGGACGTTATCGACCAGCATCACCGCGACCTTGCCCGCGACATCGGCGTTGACCTTGCCATCGCCACCGACGCCAAAGCCGACAAAGACGACGGGCAAATCGCTGCGTTCGGCGCTGGCGCTGCGGCCGGCCAGCACGATGTCGTCGGCGGGGACGTCGACGGTGCGGCCGTGGTGGGTAAAGGTTGCGCGCGAGGACATCGCGCGGCTTTCGACCAGCGGGACCGGCTGTAACCAGGGCGTCGGCCCGTCGACACCCGACACGAGCCCGGCGGCGGCCCATTCGCCGACCAGATAGGCGATGGTGCGGTCCTCGCCCTCGGTCCCCGGCGCGCGGCCTTGAAAGGCGTCGCTCGCCAAAATGTCGATGTGCCGCGCGAGCGACTCCTCGCTCACCGGTGCATCGGGCACGGCTTTCTGTGGCTTGGCGTGGAGCGGCGCGACGGCGAAAAGGGCGAATGCGGCGGTCGCCGCGGTCAAAACGTTGCGTGTCATGGGCAGCGTGTTGGCAGATATGGCGGACCCTATCAAGCGCCGCCGGTCGATGCGTCAGCGCGTCCCGTCGATCCGCGACAGCAGCCGCCGCGCGGCGGCGACATGCATATCCTCCACCATCGCGCCGTCGTATCGCTGCGCCCCGCCGGTGGCCGCCGCGACGAGCGCGCGCGCCGCCGCAATGTCCGCCTCCGACGGCCCAAAGATGCGGTTGCATGGCGCAACCTGTGCGGGGTGGATCAGCGTCTTGCCGTCAAAGCCCTGACGCCGCGCGTCCGCCGCTTCCGCTTCGAACCCCGGCACATCGTCGATCGCGTTCCACACCCCGTCAAACGCGAGTTTGCCCGCCGCGCGCGCGGCCAGCACGATCGTCTGGATCGCCATGACCATCGCCGCGCGGTCATGTCCGGGCGGCAGATGCAGTTCGTGCGCCAGATCATTCAGGCCGGCGATCAACCCCGCGACGCGCGGGTCCGCGGCTATCGCCTGCGCCGCGAAGACACCGGTGGGTGTTTCGACCATCGCCAGCAGCGGCAGGCCCAGCGCGGCGGCGGCGTCGAGCATGACGATGCGGTCAACCTTGGGCACCACCAGCGCGTCCACACCCAGACCGGCGAGCGCCACCAAATCATCGGCCTGTGCCGCCGTGCCCGCGCCATTGACGCGCACCGCGACGACCTTGCCCGGAAAACCGGCGCGCACCGCCGCGCGCATCGCGCCGCGCGCTTCGGCCTTGCGATCGGCGGGGACGGCATCTTCCAGGTCGATCATGACCATGTCAGCGGGCAGTCCCACCGCCTTTTCCAGCGCGCGCGGGTTTGATGCGGGGACATAGAGCAGCGAACGGGGCGGATGATCGGTCAAATTCAGGGGCACAGGTCGGGGTCCGATTTTGCTTGGCGCGGCGGCCGGGGAGGCTATGATAGAAGCCAGTTCAGGGGAGTAAATCCATGGAATATTTCGTTTTGGCGTTGGTCGGGCTGGCATTTGTCTTTCTGATCATGGGCATCACCGTGGTCCGGCAGGGCTATGTCTATACCATCGAACGCTTTGGCCGGTTCACCCACGCGGCGCAGCCCGGATTCAACTTCATCATGCCCTTCTTTGACCGCGTCGGCCGCCGCGTCAATGTGATGGAACAGGTGCTCGACATTCCGGGACAGGAAATCATCACCAAGGACAATGCGATGGTCGGCGTCGACGCCGTCGTGTTCTTTCAGGTGCTCGACGCGGCCAAGGCGGCGTATGAAGTGTCCGACCTGTATGTCGCGATCATGCAGATCACGACGACGAACCTGCGCACCGTGATGGGCAGCATGGACCTTGATGAAACGCTGTCCAAGCGCGACGACATCAACGGCCGCCTGCTCGGCGTGGTCGACCATGCGACCAGCCCGTGGGGGGTCAAGATCACCCGCGTCGAGGTCAAGGACATCCGGCCCCCCGCCGACATCAGCAACGCGATGGCGCGCCAGATGAAGGCCGAACGCGAAAAACGCGCACAGATCCTGGAAGCCGAAGGGCTGCGCGCCGCCGAAATCCTGCGCGCCGAGGGCGAAAAGCAGGGCCAGATTTTGCAAGCTGAAGGCCGCCGCGAAGCGGCATTCCGCGACGCCGAAGCGCGCGAACGCGAAGCCGAGGCCGAAGCCAAAGCGACGCAGATGGTGTCCGCCGCGATTGCCTCTTCGGGCAGTCAGGCGATCAATTACTTCATCGCGCAAAAATATGTCGAAGCGGTGAGCCAGTTTGCCACCTCGCCCAATGCCAAGACCATCCTGTTCCCGGTCGAAGCCACCGCATTGATCGGCACGCTGGGCGGCATCGGCGAACTCGCCCGCGACGCGCTCGAAGCGCGCGGCAAATAAGAAAGATATAGCCATGTCCGATTGGTTCACATCGCTCAGCCCGCACTGGTTCTGGTTGTCCGTCGGGATCCTGCTCTGCGCGGCCGAAATTGTCGCGCCGGGCTTTTTCCTGATGTGGCTGGGGGCCGCCGCCATCTTGACGGGCATCGTTGCATGGCTGTTTCCCGTCAGTGTCGCGGTTCAGACCGGCCTGTTCGCGGTGATTGCCATCGCCGCCGTTTATGCCGCGCGCAAATGGCTGATCGACAATCCGATCGTGTCGGATGATCCGCTGCTCAACAATCGCGGCGGGCGGCTGGTCGGCGAAGTCGTCACCGTGATCGAGGCGATCAGCGACGGACGCGGCCGCGTGCGCGTGGGCGACGGCGAATGGTCCGCGCGCGGCGTCGACGCCGCCGTGGGCAGCAAGGTCCGCGTGACCAGCGCCGACGGCAGCGTGCTGATGGTCGAACCGGCGTAGCCGTTTAACGCCGCGCCACGTCCAATATCTGCGCAACAAAGCCTGCCGGGTCGTCTTCCTGAATGAAATGGCCGCCGTGCAGCGTCGTATGCGCCTGCCCCGCCGCGCCCGGCACCCGCGCCTTGAACTGCGCGTCGCCGCCGCGCGTGATCGGGTCGCCGTCGCTGAAGCAGCAACGGAACGGCTTGTCCCAGCCTTCCAGTACTTTCCACGCGGCGATCTGGTCGGGCAGCGCGGGGTCGCCCGGTTCGAACGGCACCAGCGCCGGAAAGGCCCGCGCCGCCGCTTTCGCCGCGCGGGTGTGAAAGGGCGCGTTATAGGCGGCGTTCTCGGCTTCGGAAAAGCGCCGCTTGGTCCCCGCCTGGACAATCCGGCCGATGTTGAACAGCGGGCTCCATTTGGCAAAGGCGCGCCACGCCTTGAACGCGCCGGGCACAGGCGGTCCGGCGGGCAGCCCGCCGTTCGCCAGCACGACCGCGTCAAACCGGTCGGGCATCGCCACGACCAGCCGCAGCCCCAGCAGCGAGCCCCAGTCCTGACACGCCAATGTGATATGCCCAAGGTCCAGCGCCTCGATCCATTCGCGCATCCAGCCGACATGGCCGGCATAGCTGAACCCTGCCTTGTCGGTCGGCTTGTCCGACTTGCCAAAACCGATCAGGTCGGGCGCGAGCACGCGAAAACCGGCATCTGCGACCGGCCCGATCATATGGCGATACAGGAACGACCAGGTCGGTTCGCCGTGCATCATCAACACAATCGGCGCGTCGCGCGGGCCTTCGTCGACATAATGGAGCCGCAGCCCGTCCGCGAGATCGCAGTAATGCGGCGCAAAGGGATAGTCCGGGACGTCGGCAAAGCGCGCGTCGGGGGTGCGGATGGCGTGCATGCGTCTCTCCTGCACGATGTCGGCAATATGGTGCGTCCGGCAGGATTCGAACCTGCGACCGCCCGCTTAGAAGGCGGGTGCTCTATCCAGCTGAGCTACGGACGCACAGCGACATCGTCCCCGCGCTCTAACGTGGTTTGCAAGCCCGCGAAAGGCCGATAAGACATGCGCCCATGACCGGAACCAACCCGCCCGCCGCCGACCCCGCCGCGACCGACGCCGCAACGCTCCACGACCGGCCGCTGCGTCATTATGATCAGGTGATGGCGGCCTTTGTCGCGGTCCTGCTGCTCAGCAACATCATCGGCGCGTCCAAATTGAGCACGGTCGCGGGCTTCACCTTTGGCGCGGGCATTCTTTTCTTTCCGATCAGTTATATATTGGGCGATGTTCTGACCGAGGTTTATGGTTATGCGCGCGCGCGCCGGGTCATCTGGGCGGGCTTTGCCGCGCTGTTG
>JBEGPL010000389.1:0-3098 GCA_041181445.1 Pseudomonadota bacterium | reverse complement strand
GCCGGTGATGAGCGCCGACATTCAGGCGCGTTTTGGCGGCAAAAATCTGATGGTTGTGTCGCCCGACGTCGGCGGTGTGGTGCGCGCGCGCGCGCTCGCCAAACGGCTCGACAACGCGCCGCTCGCCATCGTCGACAAACGCCGCGAACGCGCGGGCGAGAGCGAAGTGATGAACATCATCGGCGATGTAAAGGGGCGGTTCTGCATCCTGATCGACGATATCGTCGATTCGGCGGGCACGCTGTGCAACGCCGCCGGGGCACTGCGCGCGGCGGGGGCCGAAGGCGTCGTCGCCTATTGCAGCCACGGCGTGCTGTCGGGCGGCGCGGTCGCGCGGGTGGAGGCGAGCGAGCTGGTCGAACTGGTGATCACCGATTCGATCCAGCCGACCGACGCTGTAACGGGCAGCGCCAAGGTGCGCGTGCTCACCGCTGCGCCGCTGCTCGGCGAGGCGATCAAGCGGATCGCCGATGAAAGCAGCGTCAGCAGCCTGTTTGATTGAGGCATGACCCTCACCGCCGACCTCACCCTCGCCAACCGGCTCGCTGATGCGGCGGGGGCGGCGATTCGGCCGTTTTTCCGCGCCGATTATGCGCATGAGGCCAAGGCGGATGCGTCGCCGGTGACCGAAGCCGACCGCGCCGCCGAAGTGGCGATGCGCCGCATCTTGACGGCAGAGGCCCCGCGCGATGGCATCATCGGCGAGGAGTTTGGCGCCGAACGCCCCGGCGCGGCGCGGCAATGGGTGCTCGACCCGATCGACGGCACGGTCAGCTTCATGGCCGGACGGCCGATTTTCGGGACGCTCATTTCGTTGCTGGTCGACGGCTGGCCGGTGCTGGGGATCATCGACCAGCCAATTGCGCGCGAACGCTGGGTCGGCGCGGCGGATGCAACCGACGGCGGCGCGTGGCTGAACGGTACGCCGATCCGCACCCGCGCCTGCCCCGCGCTCGGCGCAGCGACGCTGGCATCGACCGGGCCGCAATATTTCAGCGATCATGACGGCGAACATTTCATGGGGCTGGCGGCACAGACGGCGCACAAGCGGCTGATTTTTGGCGGCGATTGCTATAATTACGGCCTGCTCGCGGCGGGGCATGTCGACATTGTGTGTGAGGCAGGGCTGAAATTGCATGATTATGCGGCGCTCGTGCCGATTGTCGAAGGCGCGGGCGGGATGATGACCGACTGGAACGGCGACCCGCTGCATGCCGGCAGTGACGGTCATGTCATCGCGATGGGCGATCCGGCACGGCTCGAAGAGGTGCTGGAGGCGCTGGCGTGCCATCATTGAAAGTGCCGGTAAGTGTCTCGCAGTTCGTCGCGCCGCACCCGCGGCTGCGCCCCTATCTCACCACCTATTATTTCACGTCAATCGACAGCCCCGACGGCGAAGCGGTGTCCGACTGGCTGAACCCCGAATGGGCCAGCGTGCGCTATTGCTATCGCGGTGAAACGCGCGGCAACATCCATCCTCTGCCCATGGAAGTTGTGCCGCCGGTCCATTTTTCCGGACCGACGACGCGTGCCCAACCCTTTGCTACGCACATGGCGCGCGTCGCCAGCATCGGCATTTTGCCGGCGGGCTGGGCGCGCTTCATCGCCGAACCGGCATCGAACTGGGCCGATCGCAGTGGTGAGATGCACGAACTGGCGACCCCGGTCGATTTTGACGCGCTGCTCGCGCCGCTGCGCGCTGCCGCGTCGGTGGCCGACATGGCGGCGCTGTTCGACGCCGCGTTGCTGGCCATACTTGACCAGAAGCCGCTGGTCAGCGCCGCCATGGAAGCGCGGATTAACACGGCGCATGTCGCGCTGCTCGACCCGGCAATCAGCACGGTCGCCGCGCTCGCCGACCGGCTGGGGCTGACGATGACCCAGCTGGAGCGGTTTTCGCGCCGTATGTTCGGCTTTCCGCCCAAACGCCTGCTCAACCGGCAACGCTTTGTGCGCACGCTGGCGGTGATTATGCGCGACCCCGCCGCGCCATGGGTCCGCGCGCTCGATGCCAATTATTATGACCAGGCGCATTTCAACCGCGACTTTCACAAGATTTTCGGGATGAGCCCCGAACAGTTCCGCCGCCACCCGCACCCGGTGCTGTCAGCGGCGGCGGCGGCGCGGATCAAGGCACTGGGCGACCCGCTGCAAGCGTTGCAGCGACCACCGGGGGCCTAACCCCAGCTTTGCTTGCATTCCGCCCCGAATCCCGCTAGGCGCGCGCCTTCCGATCGAAGGGGCTGGCCAAAAGGGCTGCCATGTTCCTTCATTACGGATTTCCAAAAGGAGACCAAAATGCCCAAGCTCAAGACCAAGAGCGGTGTGAAGAAACGCTTCAAATTCACCGCAACCGGCAAGGTAAAGCACGGCGTTGCCGGCAAGCGCCACCGGTTGATCAGCCATAATGCGAAATATATTCGCACCAATCGCGGCACCAGTGTGCTCAGCGATGCGGATGTTGCCCATGTGCGCCTCTGGGCGCCCTACGGCCTGAAATAAGGAGCACGGATAATGACACGCATCAAACGCGGCGTTACCACGCGCGCCAAACATAAAAAGATTCTGGATCAGGCGAAGGGCTTTTATGGCCGCCGCAAGAACACGATCCGGATCGCCCGGCAGGCGGTCGAAAAGGCCGGCCAATATGCCTATCGCGACCGCAAGGTCAAAAAGCGCAGCTTTCGCGCGCTGTGGATTCAGCGGATCAACGCGGCGGTGCGCCTGGAAGGGCTGACCTATTCGCAGTTCATGAACGGCCTGAAGCTGGCGGGCGTCGAGCTCGACCGGAAAATTCTGGCCGATCTGGCAATGAACGAAGCGTCGGCGTTTAGCATCATCGTGGCGCAGGCCAAGGCAGCGTTGCCCGCAGCGGCATAACGCACACCCCTTGGAGATATGCGCAAATGGGCGTGGGCGGCACTTGCCGTTCGCGCCCATTTGCTTATCAGGCGAGGTTCTGCTCATCCAAGTTTCTTTCGTCATCCCCGCGAAGGCGGGGACCCAGCCCCTGCCTTTTCCAAAAATACTGGCCTTGGGGGCAAAGCCGGCAAACCCAAGTCGACTGCCAGATCACGCCAGTCAGGATTCGCGGCTTC
>JBEGPL010000388.1:0-2550 GCA_041181445.1 Pseudomonadota bacterium | reverse complement strand
CGGCACGCAAAAAAGGGCGGCCTCTCACCTGAGAGACCGCCCTTTTTGTGATCCGAAGCGGACCGCGCTGAATTACTTCAGTTCGACGGTCGCACCCGCACCTTCGAGGCGCTTTTTCAGTTCTTCGGCTTCCGCCTTGTTCACGCCTTCCTTGACGGCCTTCGGCGCGCCTTCGACCAGAGCCTTGGCTTCGCCCAGACCCAGTGCGGTGATTGCGCGGACTTCCTTGATCACGTTGATCTTGTTGCCGCCGTCGCCGGTCAGGATGACGTCGAATTCGGTCTGTTCTTCAGCAGCCGGGCCAGCAGCAGCGGCCGGGCCCGCAGCAACGGCAACCGCCGCAGCGGCCGAAACGCCCCACTTTTCTTCCAGCATTTTCGACAGGTCCGCCGCTTCCAAAACGGTCAGTGCCGACAATTCTTCAACAATTTTCGCAAGATCAGCCATTTTAAGTCTCCATCAAAATTTTGTCGTCATCCCCGCGAAGGCGGGGATCGTTCGGGTTAAATTCACACCGGCCCCTGCCTGCGCAGGGGCGAGGTGATGCTTTCATTCACGCCGCGTCTTTGGTGGCATAGGCACCAAAAACCCGCGCCAACTGGCCAGCCGGAGCAGACGTGATCTGCGCCAGTTTCGTGGCCGGAGCCTGTACCAGACCGATGATCTTGGCACGCAGCTCGTCAAGCGAGGGCAGCGAAGCCAGCGCCTTCACGCCATCCACGTCGAGGATAGTCTCACCCATCGCACCGCCGACAATTTCAAGCCGGTCGTTGGTCTTGGCAAAATCCACCGCTACCTTGGCCGCCGCAACCGGGTCAGCCGAGGTGGCAAGCGCCGTCGGACCGGTCAGCAAATCGCTGAGTCCGGTATAGGCAGTGCCCTCGAGCGCGATTTTGGCAAGACGGTTCTTGGTCACCCGGATGTTGGCACCCGCGTCGCGCATCTGCTGGCGCAGCACCGTCGACTGGGCGACGGTCAGGCCAAGGTTGCGGACAACCACAACCGCAGCCGCCTGGCCAAGCGTCGCGTTCAGCGTGGATACGAGTTCGGCTTTTTCAGCACGATCCATGCGTTCATCTCCACTCAAATGCCCGGACGCGCACGCACGAAACGCGCGCCGCCGGGCGACGAAAAAAGACTGCGCCCGCCGCCGGTAAACCGGGGCATACGCAATCCAGCGATGTCCGAAGGGGTCGGTCGGACCGCGCACCGTGCCAAGCACCGCGCGCCGCCACAAAAAGACTGTTCCCCGCCTCGGCTGGACATTAAGAAGGGCAAAGTCCCTTCACCAGCTGTCTCGGACGGATTTGGCACCGACAGATGTCGGCCACCAAGTCGCGGCGGGCATTAGCAGCGGGCGGGGATATGTCAAGCGCGGCGGTTGATCCGGCGCGCCAGCAGGAGGCAAGCAGCATGGCTGGGCTTATCGGGGTTCGCCCTATTACCTTCGTCATCATCACCGACCGCGACCGCGCCCGCCGATTTTATGGCGACACGCTGGGCCTGCCGCTGGTCAGCGAAGATGACTTCGCACAGGTCTATGATCTGGGCGGCATCATGCTGCGCGCCAGTCCGGTCAAGGACTTCTCCCCGCAAGGCCACACCATCCTTGGCTGGCCGGTCGATGATATCGCGGCCAAGGTCGCCGAGCTGAAGGCGCGCGACGTGCCATTCAAGACATATCCGGGCATGGGCCAGGACGCCAACGACATCTGGACCGTCCCCGGCGGATCGACAAAAGTCGCATGGTTCAGCGATCCCGACGGCAACGTCCTGAGCCTGACGCAATTCTGAACGGCGAGCCACCGCAGCGATTTTCGTCTCGCCGCGATGACTCGCGCGCGCCGGTCAGGGAAACAATTGGCCCGTTGCCGTGCCTTTGCCGTTGGCGCCATGATAGGTCATCGTGCCGCCGCGTTTGGCAAATTTGCCGGTCTTGCCATAGACTCCGCCGACGCAGGTGATTTCACCCGTGGCGGCGTCCAGGATATTGCAGCCCCAGATGCTGGTATAGCTGCCCTCGGCACCCGTCGAATCACACGTCCCGTGCATCATGAAGATCGCATCATTCGGCGGCTGGGTATTGCTGATGCAGGTAAATGTTTCCTTGCTCTTTTTGCCATCACCCCACGTCACCTCGGACGACCCCGTCCAGTAACGCCCCTGCATCACCCGGCCATCAGGGCCCGCTGTGCCGACCGAGACAGCACCCGGATTTTCCATAACCGAACTTGCGAATGTTTCGGCCAAGGCGGCCGACGGCAACAGCGCGGCAAGCGCTGCGACAAGTGTAATTTTTTTTCATGACATTCTCCCGTTGCTCCAAGCAGACGCACAGCGATTGCGCATCCGTCGCAAATTGACTCCGGGAACGAGTGGCGACCCAATTTCAGGTCAGGCAAATGACCGTCAAAACTGGACTCGAAACAATTTACAAGGGTGAGTGTAGTCCAAGCCCCCGGCGACGCAACAAATAAGAACCGCCGAATGTCAGGCTGTTATGCCTTCACCATCGAGTCAATCGCCGCCGCCAGCGCCGCATCGCGCGCT
>JBEGPL010000387.1:0-2554 GCA_041181445.1 Pseudomonadota bacterium | reverse complement strand
ATCCGCAAGGCGATCCTCGACCCGAACGAGCGCAAGAAAGCGACGCGAAAGAAGGAAGCCGCGTAACCGACGGGCGCCGCCCCTCGATTGGCACTTTCATCACTGCCCGGCTTTGCTAAACTCTCCCGCATCGAAATTGGGGGAGAGGAAGCCATGAATCGCCGGATCGCCATGTTCAGCCTGCCGCTCTTGTTGACCCTTGGCGGCTGTATGGGGGAGGGCGCAGCCCCCGGCGCCGCGCCGCGCGCGACCGCGTCAGCCGCCGTCGCCGCATCGCCCTATCCGCAGCGCCCCCTGTTCGGTGACACGCATCTGCACACCACCAACAGTTTCGACGCCTTTGCCGCGGGCAACCGGCTGACCCCCGCCGACGCGCTGCGCTTTGCCCGCGGCGAAAGTGTGACCAGCTCGTCCGGGCAGACCGCGAAATTGGCGCGGCCGCTCGATTTTTTGGTGATCGCCGACCATAGCGACGCCTTGGGCGTGACCACCGACCTGTACAACACCGCCGCCGATGATCTGGCCGATCCGGTGCTGAAACGCTGGCGCAACATGATGCACGGCGATCATACCGACGCCTACAAGGCCACGCGCGAGATTATTACGGCGTTCCAGTCGGGCAAGATCCCGCCCGACCTGGTGCAGCCCGAACGGATCGCCGCGTCCACCCGGCGTATCTGGGACGGACAGATTGCCGACGTCGAACGCTATAACGAGCCCGGCACCTTTACCGCGCTGCACGGCTTTGAATTTTCGCTCGCGCTGAAAGGCAATTCGCTCCACCGCAACGTCATCTTCCGCGACGGGGCGGACCGCGCGCGCACCGTCGTTCCCTTCGCATCGTTCGGCACCAGCGGGCCCGAGCCACTGTGGAATTATATGGAGGGATATGAAAAGGCGACCGGCGGGCGGATGCTCGCCATTCCGCACAATGCCAATCTGTCGAACGGGCTCTATTTCCCGCTGACCGGGGCGGGCGGCGCCGCGATGACGGCCGAGCAGGCACAGCGCCGCGCCGACCGCGAACCGCTGGTCGAAGTGACCCAGCTCAAGGGCGATGGCGAAAGCCATCCCTTCCTATCGCGCAACGACGAGTTCGCCGATTATGGCGACGCCGGTTGGGAAAATGGCAATGCGCCGCTGTCGCAGCTGAAAACGCCCGACATGTTCGCGGGCGAATATGCGCGCGCCGCGCTCAAACGCGGGCTGGAGATTGCGGCGCGGACGGGGGTCAACCCCTATGCGTTCGGCATGATCGGATCGACCGATTCGCACACCGCGCTGTCAACGTCCGAAGAAGATAATTTTTATGGCAAAATGGTGACCGACGAACCCGGCCCCGACCGCATGACGCGCGCGGTGAACCCTGGGGTCAAGGAAACGCGGTTCGGGCACCAATATCTGGCGGGGGGCCTGGCCGCTGTGTGGGCCACCGCCAACACGCGCGAAGCCATATTTGACGCGATGCTGCGCCGCGAGGTTTATGCCACCACCGGCACGCGGATGCGCGTGCGGATGTTCGCGGGGTGGGATTTTGGCGCCGATGTTTTCAAGCGTGACTGGGTGGCCGCGGGCTATACCAGCGGCGTGCCGATGGGCGGGACGCTGAGCCCAATCAAAAGCAGCGCCAAAGCCGCGCCCAGCTTCATCGTCCAGGCGCTGAAGGACCCGATGGGCGCGAACATTGACCGCATCCAGATTATCAAGGGTTGGGTCGGCGCCGATGGCATCGCACAGGAAAAGATTTTCGACGTGGTGTGGAGCGACCCGAAGACGCGCAAAATCAACGGCGGACGGCTGACCCCGGTCGGCGACACCGTCGACCTTGCCACCGCGACCTACACCAACAGCATCGGCGCGCCCGAGCTGAAAACCGTGTGGCGCGACCCCGAATACAACCCGGCGCAGCGCGCTTTCTATTACGTCCGCGTCCTCGAAATCCCGACCCCGCGCTGGACCGCGTATGACGCCGTCCGTTTCAACGTGACCCCGCCCCCGGGGGCAAAGCTGAAGGATCAGGAACGGGCGTATGGCTCACCGGTTTGGGTGGGGTGAGGGGGACGGGCCTTTTCCAGTCATGTGAATCAGCTGTGATCCGGTGATGGTCGAATCGCTGCACGGAATTGACTGGACGGACGAGCAGAACGACCTGATCGTATCTGACTATTTTGCCATGCTTAAGATGCAAATGGTCAAGACGCCCTTTGTCAAATCGCATCGGTACGAAGCGTTGAGCGCGCTCATTGGCAAGACGCCCAAGGCCATCGAAGCCAAGCATCAAAATGTTAGTGCCGTGATGGAACGCCTCGGGCTAAATTTGGTCACTGGACTTCGGCCCCGCGCGAATTTCCAGAATAGCCTGATTGCCGCCATTGAGCGACATCTAACCATCGAAGCTGCGCTTGACGCGCCATCGGCTCAGGCGACAGTAGCTACAAGTCTCTACGACGTGCAGAAAGATTGGGTCCCTGCCGCACCGCTTTCGCGTCCGCAACTGGTGGTTGGGCCGATTCCCACGATTACCCGGGAGGATCGCAAGTCGACCGAAACGCTC
>JBEGPL010000386.1:0-4326 GCA_041181445.1 Pseudomonadota bacterium | reverse complement strand
AAGGGCGCGCTGAAGGCCCAGCTCAAGAACGTCCGCTTCACCGAAACCCGCGAAGGGCTGCGCATCGACCTGGTCGACGAGGCCGATTTTTCGATGTTTGCCAGCGCCACCGACATGCTGACACCGCAAGCACGCGCGCTGATTGCCGAGGTCGCCGGGGTCGCCGCGTCGATGCCCAACCCGCTGATCGTGCGCGGCCACACCGACGCGCTGCCCTATGCAGCGGGAAAACGCATGAATAACTGGATGTTGTCGACCGCGCGCGCCGAAGCAACGCGACTCGCATTAGTCCGGTCGGGGGTCAGCACGGCGCGCTTTCAGCGGATCGAGGGCGTTGCCGAGCGCGAACCCTATAACCCCAAAGACATTTATGACCCGCGCAACCGGCGGATTTCCGTCACATTGGGCTGGTCAAAGACATGAACGACGTCGCAACCATGCGGTAACCATTCGCTGATATCTTTGCCTAATAATTTTAGGAGCTTAGCTGGAAGTAACCATGTCCGCGTCGATGCATCCAAACCCGGCCCAAACGTCACCGAGAGGCGCAAATGGGTCGACACGCGAAGCCCGCACCTCGCGCTTGCTGAAGGCGTCGGTCCATTGTGCGCGGCTGGGCACATTCGACGTCGTTGTGCGCAACATTTCCGAACATGGGATCGGCGGCAAAACACCCCGCGATTTTAGCCGCGACGAAGCGGTAATGGTCACATTGTGCGGCATGGACCCTGTGCCGGGCGTGGTGCGATGGGCATGGGACGGCAAATTCGGTATCCAGACGCTGACGCCCATTCCGCTGCCCGAAATCCAATCGGCGCATGGCGGCCATCTGCCAAGTTCCGATGCCTATCAAGGCGAATTTGAAATCATGCCGCCGGTGGATTGCGAAACCCGACGCCCGACGCTGTCGATCGAACAAATTGGCCGCGGTGACTTTTGCAAAAGCGACTGGATCACCGACTAGCGCAGGCGCGGTCCTGCTGACGCAGGCGAGGCAAATCGGCCCGCATCGCCGCACACAACCAGTCAACAAACGAACGGATCATCGCATCTGAACGGTCCTGCCGGCGACACACGAGGCAATAGCTGCCCGCACTCTGCGCCCCGATGTCGAACGGCACGACCAGCGTCCGCGCAGCCGGCAGTTCCCAGATCAGCGGCGTCAGGCCCAGCATCACTCCGCGTCCCTCAACCGCCGCGTCGAGTGCGGCGATCATCGTGTCAAACGACAATATCCGTCCCGGCGTGACATTGCCGGCCCCGACAGCATCGAACCAGGCCGCCCAACCCGACCGGCCAACGTTCAATTCGACCAAGGTCTGACCAGAAAGGTCAGCGGGGCCCGCGATGCGCTGCGCAAGGGCGGCGGTGCACAGCGGCACGGCGCGAATGTCGAGCAATTTGTGCGCCCACAGGCCGGGCGTGGGCGCCGCCACATTGCGAATGGCGACATCGGCCTCGCCCCTTTCCAGATCGGCAACGCGCGCCGATGTGTCGATCGAGATCGACAATTGCGGGTGCAACGCTTCAAAGGCGCAGATGCGCGGCGCCAGCCATGCGCGGACAAAGAGCGGCAATGCGGCGATCCTGAGCACACGGGGACCGACCGGCACATGGGCCTGGTCAAGCGCGGCGGCAATTTCGGTAAATCCGCGTTCGAGCCGCGCGGCCAGACTGCGTCCCCGTTCGGTCAGTCTGACAATACGAATTCCGCGTTCGAACAACGGCGCACCGATCCAGCTTTCCAGCGCCTTCACCTGGTGACTCACCGCCGACGTGGTGACGCCCAGTTCGGCGGCGGCATCGCGAAAACTCTCGCAGCGCGCGGCGGCGCGAAAGGTGGCGAGGCTGGACCAGGAGGGCGCGCGCGCAGGCATAGTTGAACCATATTCATCCATGATGCGGCAATCTCAAGCATTAACTGGCCGCGATTGTCGATAGTGTCGACGGACAGGAGCGCAACGATGACACAGCCAACAGCAATTAATTTCCGCCCCGCCCGCACCACCGGATTCTGGATGGCGGTTGCCATGGCCGCACTGCAAGCCATGAACGCGGTCCGGACACTGATCGATCCGGTCGGTTTTTCCGCCTATATGGGTCTGCCAGTCGCCGACGCGGGACCGGCGGCGTGGGTACAGGTTTATGGCCTGCGCGCCGCCTTTATCGCGATTTTGGTCACCATCCTGCTCGCGCGGCGCAACTTTGCAGCGCTGCGCATCATGACCCTTGCGGCGCTGGTGATGCCGCTGGGCGACGCGTGGCTCACGGCAAAGGCGGGCGCGTCACCAGCGATCATCGCGCGCCATCTGGCCACATTTGCCTTTCTGGTTATCGCCGCCTTCTTTCTGTCGCGCGCCGCCCGGCAACAGACGGCGGCGGCATGAGCGGTCTCCTCTCCCGACTTGGCATCGGTCTCGACACTTGGGGCGGCAGGGCGAAGATGGGACGCTTTCGCGGTGGATGGCCCTCGCGGACCTCTGCCGACATCAAATTCCACCGGGCCGACCTGGTGCAATATCGATATCGCGACGTCGGCAGCGGACCGACAATCATCTTCACCGCCGACCCGCCGATGACGCTGGAAAATTACGATGCGCTGATCGCCGCCTTTGCGCCGCGCTTTCGCGTCGTGGTGGTTGAACTGCCCGCGATGGGTTTTTCGGCCGCGGCACCCGGCTATGGCTTCGGCTTTCGCGAAACCAATGACAGTTTGGCAGCGTTCGTGCGCGACGTCGGCGGCGCGGGCAGCATCCTCGCCTTTTCCTGCGCCGCCAGTCTCGCCGCGCTCGACATTGCGCACCGGTCGCCCGAACTTGTGTCGCGCCTGTGCCTGATCCAAGGCGGCGGCGTCGCGGCCTTTGCCCGGTGGAAAGCCGGGCGCGATCCCAAAGGCATATTGGCCCGCCCGCTGCTCGGCCAGATGGCGATGAAGCGCATGGCGCCGCGCCGCATGCCGCAATGGTATCGGCTGTCGGTCGGGCGAAAGGACCAGGTTGATCATTTCTGCGCGTGCGCCGACACGGCGTTTCGCAACGGCGCAATGTGGTCGCTCGCCAGCGCCTATCAGCTTTACATGAACCAGACCGACGAACTGCCGCAGCCGCATCAGCCGATACTTTCGATCTGGGGCGACGCCGACCGTTCACACCCGGCGGACAACGCCCATTCGCTGGCGGGGCTTTATGACAATGTCAGTTGCGTCACGCTGGCGGGTCTTGGCCACACCCCTGAACTGGAGGATCCAGCACAGGTTTTTGCCGCGATCACGGCCTTTCTGGACGGTCAATAACGAAAAGGCCGGACCACCCTGCGGTGATCCGGCCATATTCGTCTTCCGGGTATTGGCGGTGTGCCGCAGCAGCCTTAAGCCACGCGGCGGATTTCATTGCCTTCGTCGTCGACGTCGCGCAGCACATAGCCGCGGCCCCAGACGGTTTCGATATAATTGTCACCGCTGCACGCCAGCGCCAGTTTCTTGCGCAGCTTGCAGATAAAGACGTCGATAATCTTGAGTTCGGGTTCGTCCATGCCGCCATACAGGTGGTTCAGGAACATTTCCTTGGTCAGCGTCGTGCCCTTGCGCAGCGAGAGCAATTCCAGCATCTGATATTCCTTGCCGGTCAGGTGGACGCGGACGCTGTCGACTTCGACGGTCTTCGTGTCCAGGTTGACCGCCAGCTTGCCGGTGCGGATGACGCTCTGGCTGTGGCCCTTTGACCGGCGCACAACGGCGTGGATGCGCGCCACCAGCTCGTCACGGTGGAACGGCTTGGTGACATAATCGTCGGCGCCAAAGCCGAACGAGCGCACCTTTGAATCCATTTCGGAAATGCCCGACAGGATCAGCACGGGCGTCTGCACCTTGGCAGTGCGCAGCTTTTTCAGCACGTCATAGCCGTGCATGTCGGGCAGGTTCAGGTCGAGCAATATGATGTCATAATCATACAGCTTGCCCAGATCGAGGCCTTCCTCGCCCAAATCGGTCGTGTAGACGTTAAAGCCTTCCGTCGTCAGCATCGTATCGATGGCTTTCGCGGTCGTCGGCTCGTCTTCGATCAACAATACGCGCATCTGGAACCCCTCAAACTCTGTTGCCCCCGCTGCCTTATCGACAATCCGGTCCGGTTCGACCCGGTTCGGACCCCCAAATCGGGGCAGCGGCTTTATTAACCATGAAAGCTATGAAGGGAAAAGGTTAATTTTGCATTAAGTGAGGATTCCTCGCGAGTCGCGGGGTGCCGACGGCGACCACCAGCCCGCTTGCCGTTCCACGACGCCGCGCGCGCAGGGTCCACCAGCCTATGATCGGTGCGCCGCTTCTTA
>JBEGPL010000385.1:0-2521 GCA_041181445.1 Pseudomonadota bacterium | reverse complement strand
TTTCCGGCGCCGAGCCGCTGGTTGACCGGCTGTGGGCGCACACGCTGGCGGAAGCGCCGGTGGGCACGCCGGAGGAGCGCGCCGCGCTGAAACAGCGATTGCGCACGCTGACCGAGCAGATGACCGACCCCGACGTTCGCCACCATTATGCCGAGGCTTTTGCCACGCGGCTCAGCGCATTGTTCGACCGCCCGCGGCCAGATCGCGGACCCGCCAGTGACGTTTCACAAGGTCGCCGCGCTGGCCGCCCGTTCCGACCCGACCCCCGGCTGCAACCGCCGCTGGCCGAAACGCGCACGATCGGCAAGCGTGGGGTCGAGGCGCAGATGGCGGATCCCGTGCTGGGCGGACTGTTGCGCTATCCGGACCGGTTGCGCGCCCATGCCGACGAACTGGCAGGGCTGGAACTGGCCGACCGCGAGTCGGCGGCGCTGCTTGAAATGATGCTTGATGCCGCCTTGCGCGAAGAAAGGCTTGATACACAGGCCTTGCTTACCATATTGGAGCCATCGACGGTGTATAATAAGGCATTGGCGCTGCTGAGAGCCAACGGGATGCATTTTTCGTTCAATCGAAAGCTGGACGGTGACGACGAAGGGGCCGCCGCGCGCGACCGCGCGATCAGCGATCTCGACGAAGCCATCGGTGCGATTGCCGCATGGCCCGATATCGAAGCGCGGCTGGATGCGGCAACCTCCCGTTTCCGCGAGACGATGGACGATGCGAGTTTTGCCGAGCAGCAACGGCTGCGCGCAATGAAGGATGAGATGACCCGGCGCCTCGCGGCGCTCGCCGAAGGGTCAACCGGGGACTAGGGGTGGTCGCGACGCGACCGGCCGCAACGAACATATGGCAAGGATGATCATGGCCGAAGACGAAGACATCGAAAAAATCGGCGGCGACGAACCGCTGATCGACCTGAATGAAGCCGCGGTCAAAAAATTGATCGCGCGCGCGAAAAAGCGCGGGTTCATCACCTATGACGAGCTGAACGCTGCGCTGCCGCCCGACCAGATGTCGTCCGAACAGATCGAAGACATCATGTCGGCGATTTCGGACATGGGCGTCAACATCGTCGAAAATGACGAGGATATCCAGGAAGAAACCGACGCCGAAACCGACGACGAAATCGAACCGGTTTCCGATGGCGGCGGCATGGCCGCGCCGGCGGCGGAAAAGAAAAAGGAAGTGATCGACCGCACCGATGACCCGGTGCGCATGTATCTGCGCGAAATGGGCGCGGTCGAACTGCTCAGCCGCGAAGGCGAAATCGCCATCGCCAAGCGGATCGAGGCCGGCCGCGACACCATGATTTTGGGGCTGTGCGAAAGCCCGCTGACATTCAACGCGATCATCGAATGGTCGAATGCGCTGAACAATGGCGACATGCAGCTGCGCGAAATCGTCGATCTGGAAGCGATGCTGTCGAAAGACCCCGCGCCCGAAAATCTGGAAGAGGAAAGCGCCGCCGACGACGGCGAAATCTCCGAAAAGACGGCGGGCCCCTCGTTCAAAGACGAGGATGAAGTCGAAGAAGAACCCGCCGCCGCCCCCGACGAAGAAGATGACATGACCGAACGGCGCGCGCGCCCGGCCTTCGAGGAAGAGGAAGAAGACAATACGCTGTCGCTCGCCGCGATGGAGGAATTGCTGAAGCCCGACGCGCTCGAAAAATTCGCCGCGATCACCAAGACGTTCAAGGAATTTTCCAAACTGCAAACCGCGCGGCTCGACGCGCTGGGCCTTGGCAATGATTTTCCGGCGAACCATGAAAAGAAATATCACCGGCTGCGCGAAGAGCTGACCGCGATGGTCGAAAGCGTGCAGTTCCACGGCGCGAAGATCGAATATCTGGTCGACCAGCTGTACAGCTATAACCGCCGCCTGACAGCGCTGGGCGGCCAGATGCTGCGCCTGGCCGAACGGCACAAGGTTTCGCGCAAGGACTTCCTCGACCGCTATATCGGCAACGAACTCGACGAAAGCTGGATGGACAGCGTGTCGGGCCTCGACAAGAAATGGGCCGCTTTTGCCGAAAATGAAAGCGGCGCGGTTGAGCGGATTCGCGGCGAAATCTCTGAGATCGCACAAGCCGCGGGCATGAGCCTGGGCGAATTCCGCCGCGTTGTGAACATGGTGCAAAAAGGCGAACGCGAAGCGCGCATCGCCAAGAAGGAAATGGTCGAAGCAAACCTGCGCCTCGTCATCTCGATCGCCAAAAAATATACCAATCGCGGGCTGCAATTCCTGGATCTCATTCAGGAAGGCAATATCGGCCTGATGAAGGCGGTCGACAAATTCGAATATCGCCGCGGGTACAAGTTCAGCACCTATGCGACGTGGTGGATTCGCCAAGCAATCACGCGGAGCATCGCCGATCAGGCGCGGACGATCCGCATTCCGGTGCACATGATCGAAACGATCAACAAGCTGGTGCGCTGTTCGCGCCAGTTCCTGCACGAACAGGGCCGCGAACCGACGCCTGAGGAAATGGCCGAACGGCTGTCGATGCCGCTCGAAA
>JBEGPL010000384.1:0-4169 GCA_041181445.1 Pseudomonadota bacterium | reverse complement strand
GCATCCGATCGCGCTCTCATACGCATGCGATGGCGTTACGACAATCAATTCGCGCGGCGCAATTTACGCTCGACGGCGCCCCCCGCATGCTGATAATGGTAGCGCTATCATATATAATGATTCTCGGGAGGGATCGATGAAAGTTTCTGCACTGGCTCTGATGATAGGCGTCGCTGGCCTGCCGCTGGCTGCGGCGCTGCCGCTGGCGGCGATGGCCGCCCCGTCGGCGAGCAAAACCGCCGCAACCGCGCCGCTATACAAAGATGCATCGGCCCCGGTGGCGGCCCGCGTCGAAGACCTGCTGACGCGCATGACGCTGGAAGAAAAGATCGCCCAGATCATGACGGTGTGGGACGCCAAGGCCGAAATTTTCGATGCGAAGGGCGAGCTTGACCCGGCAAAGTTCAGTGCAAAATTCCCCAACGGAATCGGCCAGTTCGCGCGGCCGTCGGACGCCACTGGGCCGGCGTCGCCGCGCGCCGTGAAGGGCCGCGATGTGCGCGGTACGATCCGGCTGGTCAACGCGCTGCAAAAACATGCGATGACAACGACCCGGCTGGGCATCCCCATTTTGATGCACGAAGAAGGGCTGCACGGCTATGCGGCGCTGGGTGCCACCAGCTTTCCGCAGGCGATTGCGATGGCGTCGTCGTGGGACCCGGCGCTGGTGCGCGACGTGAATGTCATCATCGGCCGCGAAATCCGCGCGCGCGGGGTCAGTCTGGCGCTGTCGCCGGTCGTCGACGTCGCACGCGACCCGCGTTGGGGCCGGATCGAAGAGACATTTGGCGAGGATCCCTATCTGGTCGGCGAAATGGGCGTCGCCGCGGTTGAGGGTTTGCAGGGTGTCAACAAGGCTTCAACACTCGCACCCGGCAAAGTGTTCGCGACGCTGAAACACCTCACCGGCCATGGCCAGCCCGAAAGCGGCACCAACGTCGGACCGGCATCAATTTCCGAGCGCACGCTGCGCGAATATTTCTTTCCGCCGTTCGAACAAGTGGTGAAACGCACGGGCATTCAGGCGGTGATGGCGTCGTATAATGAAATCGACGGCGTGCCGAGCCATGCCAGCAAATGGCTGCTGGGCGACGTGCTGCGCGGCGAATGGGGATTCACGGGCGCAGTCGTCAGCGACTATTACGCCATTGACGAACTGGCCGGGCGCCATGCCATCGCCAAGGACAAAACTGATGCCGCGCTGCTGGCGCTGGCCGCAGGCGTCGATTCGGACCTGCCCACAGGCGCGGCCTATTCAACGCTGTTGGCGTCGGTGCGCGAAGGCCGTGTGCCTGAAGCCGCGATTGACCAGGCGGTGCGGCGGATGCTCGACCTGAAATTCCGCGCCGGGCTGTTCGAAAACCCCTACGCCGACGCCGAAGCTGCGGTGAAGCTGACCAACAATGCCGAAGCGCGGGCGCTCGCGTTGCGCGCGGCGCAGCGCTCGATGGTGCTGCTGAAAAATGACGGAACGCTGCCGCTGGCGCTTGGGCCGCTGGCCGGCGGCGCAACGCCGCCGACGATTGCCGTGATCGGCCCCAGTGCCGCCGTAGCGCGGCTGGGCGGCTATTATGGACAGCCGCCGGTGACGGTGTCGATATTGGACGGCATCCGCGCCAAGGCTGGCAAACGTGCGACCATCACCTATGCCGAGGGTGTCAAAATTACCGAGGATGACGACTGGTGGGCCGACAAGGTCACGCTGGCCGACCCCGCCGCCAACGCCAAGCGGATCGCCGAGGCGGTTGCGCTGGCGCGGGGGGCCGACCAGATCGTCCTGACGCTGGGCGACACCGAACAAACCAGCCGCGAAGGCTGGGCCGAGAGCCATCTGGGCGACCGCGACAGTTTGGATCTGGTCGGTGAACAACAAGCGTTGTTCTACGCCCTGAAAGCGCTGGGCAAGCCGATCACGGTCGTGCTGATCAACGGGCGGCCCGCGTCGATCAACCAGATCGCCACCGAAGCCAACGCCATCGTCGAGGGCTGGTATCTGGGCGAACAGGGCGGCAATGCCGTCGCCGATGTCCTGTTCGGCGACGTCAATCCCGGCGGCAAACTGCCGGTGACGTTCCCGCGCAGCGTGGGGCAATTGCCCTATACCTATAACCACAAGCCCACCGCGCGGCGCGGCTATCTGTTCGCCGACAAAGGCGCACTGTTCCCGTTCGGTTTTGGCCTGTCCTATTCGACGTTCGCCATGGGCGCGCCGACACTGTCGGCATCGACCATTGCGAAAAATGGCAGCGTGACTGTGACCGTGCCAGTGCGCAACACCAGCGGCCGCACCGGCGACGAAACCGTGCAAATCTATGTCCGCGACAAGGTCAGTTCGGTGACCCGTTCGGTGATGGACCTGCGCGCGTTTCAGCGGGTGACGCTGGCCCCGGGCGAAAGCCGCGACGTCCGTTTCACGCTGACCCCCGCATCCTTCTGGATGTGGAATGACAGGATGCAGCGCGTTGTCGAACCGGGTGAGTTCGACATCATGGCCGGACCCAGCAGCGCCGATGTAAAATCGGTGACGCTGACCATCACCGATTGAGCGGAGAATGACGATGGAGATCACACGCCGCACCGCCCTGGCCGGGGGCATGATGATGCTGGGGGGCGCGTGCACCGGCCCGGCGCAGGCGCTGGGCGACGTGGCGGCGCCGCCATCGACCGCCGGGTCCTTGAACGCGATCGCAACGGCCACGGGCATGCGCTTTGGATCGGCGGTTGGCGCGGGACCAAGCGGTTCGGGTTCGTTCCGCAACCCGGCCTATGCCGCACTGCTGAAACGCGATTGCGGTGTTCTGGTCCCCGAAAACGAGATGAAGTGGCAGGCGCTGCGCCCCGGCCCCAACGCCTATAATTTTGCGCCGTTCGACGACATGGTCGACTTTGCCGAGAAAAATGGCATCGCGATACGCGGCCATACGCTGATGTGGCACCGGCCGCAGTGGCAACCCGGATGGCTGGAGGTGCACGACTTTGGCGCGCGCCCGGCCAGCGAGGCCGAACGGCTGCTGACCAGCCACATCAAGACCGTCACCGACCGCTATCGCGGCCGCATCACCAGCTATGACGTCGTCAACGAAACGGTGATGGAGGATTCGACGCTGGCGCAAACCGCCATCTCGCGCGCGATGGGCGGCACCGAAGCACTCGTCGATCTGGCGTTCCACACCGCGCGGGCGCAACTGCCGGACGCGCAACTGGTCTATAATGACTATATGAGCTGGGAACCGGGCAATGAAAAGCACCGCGCCGGCGTGCTGAAACTGCTCGAAGGATTGCGCAAGCGCGGGACGCCGGTCGATGCGCTGGGCATCCAGTCGCATATCCGCATCGACAGCTATGACCCGTCGACTGGCACCGGGCCGCACGACGCGCGCGCCTGGCGCAAATTTTTGGATGAAGTGGTCGCGATGGGATATGACCTGCTGGTGACCGAGTTCGACGTCAATGATCAGGCGCTGCCGGCCGACACCGCATCGCGTGACGCCTCGGTGGCGGCCTATGCCAAGGATTATCTCGACCTGATGTTCAGCTATCCGCAGCTTCGCGATGTGCTGGCGTGGGGCCTGTGCGACCGTTTTTCGTGGTTGCAGGAATTCCAGCCGCTGCGCGGCGACGGTCAGGCCAAACGCCCCTGTCCCTATGACGCTGAATTCAGCCCAAAACCATTGCACACGGCAATCGCGACATCTTTTCGGGTGGCGGCGGCGCGTTGAAAATGGTGGCGCAATGTCGACGTACTGGCGATAAGCGGGGATGGATGAATTGACCAACGACGGCAATCCGGCGCCGACCAGAGTTGTCGTGCTGGGCGGCGGCACGGCGGGGTGGATGGCGGCGACGGGCGTGGCCGTCATGCTGGGCCGTCAGGTGCAGGTGACATTGGTCGAATCCGACGACATCGGCATTGTCGGCGTCGGCGAGGCGACCTTGCCGCACTTGCGCAGCTTTGTCGAAAGCCTGGGCATCGACGAAGCCGATTTCATGCGCGCGACGCACGCCACATATAAACTCGGCATCGATTTTCGCGATTTCGGCAAGATCGGCGACAGCTATATCCACCCCTTTGGCAGTTTTGGCGAAGAATTGGCGGGGGTATCCTTTCACCATTATTGGCTGGCGGCACAGCAACGCGGCCACGCCGGACCGATTGGCGATTATTCAAT
>JBEGPL010000383.1:0-4114 GCA_041181445.1 Pseudomonadota bacterium | reverse complement strand
GATGGCGATCATCACCGTGAAATTCTGGACCAAGCGGGTGCGCGGCATGAAACTGCTGCTCGCACAGGACGGCCTGACCGGCTGGCGCGTCAATATGCGCATCGCCAATCTTCTGCTGGGGCGTCCAGGCATTTTGCGCCGCATTTTCCCTGCATGGGCCAGCTATTTCATGCCGCGCTTTCATCCGTGGAACCATGACGACCGCGCGCTGATCCGTCTGCACGAAAGCGACTATGCGGCGGCGGTGTTGCCGGTGGAAATGGCCAAAGCGGCCTGAGGGCACCTTGCGCCGGGCGGCGACACGCGGCACGTTACCGCCATGAACTGTCCAACCATCGAAACCGCGCGGATGATCCTGCGCCCGCACCGCTTGTCGGACAAGGAAGCGCACGTCGCAATGTGGGCCGACCCGCGCGTCACCGCGTTCATCGGCGGCGAACCACGCCCCGAACAATTGAGCTGGTCAAAATTCCTCGCTGGGGCCGGCCTGTGGCCGGTGATGGGTTATGGCTATTGGGTGTTCGCCGATAAAGCGAGCGACCGGCTGATCGGGCAGGGCGGGCTTTCCTATTTTGCGCGCGGCATTGCACAGCTTGAGGGCGTGCCCGAAGCCGGCTGGGCGTTCGACGCCGACCATTGGGGGCAGGGGCTGGCGACTGAGGCGATGGCGGCGGCGCTGGCGTGGGCCGACGCGCACCTCCACGCCGCCGAAATCCGCTGCATCATCGACGAAGCCAATGTCGCGTCGGTCCGCGTCGGCCAAAAGCTGGGCTTTGCCAAATGTGCCGAGGCGCTGGCCGAGGGCGATCCGGTGGCGGTCTTTGCCCGCCCGCGCGCAACAAGCCGATAGCCATACGCCGCGCGAGCGGCTAACGCGCGGCCACCATGACCATAGAGACTGCCAACGGCACCGGCGCGGGGCACGACCGCCGCACCTTTGCCATCATTTCGCACCCCGATGCGGGCAAGACGACACTGACCGAAAAGCTGTTGCTGTTCGGCGGCGCGATCCATGCGGCGGGCGAGGTCAAGGCGCGCGGCGCCAACCGGCGGGCGCGGTCCGACTGGATGAAGATCGAGCAACAGCGCGGCATTTCGGTGACATCGTCGGTGATGACCTTCACCCGCGACGGGTTGACCTTCAACCTGCTCGACACGCCGGGGCACGAGGATTTTTCCGAAGATACTTATCGCACGCTGACTGCGGTCGATTCGGCGGTGATGGTGATCGACGCCGCCAAGGGCATCGAGGCGCAAACGCGCAAATTGTTCGAAGTGTGCCGCCTGCGTGACGTGCCGATCCTGACCTTTATCAACAAGGTCGACCGCGAAGGCCGCACCCCGTTCGATCTGATGGACGAAGTCGCCGACCAGTTACAGCTCGACGTATGCCCGCTGTCATGGCCGGTCGGCATGGGCGGAACGTTCGAGGGCATTTACGACCTGATCGGCAACCGGCTGATGCGTCCGGCGAAAGAAGGCGCGCGCGCTTTTGAAGGCGACATCACGCCGCTGACCGGGATGGATGATCCCGCGCTGGCCGGACTGATCAGCGCCGACGGCCTGGCGCTGCTGCGCGAAGAGGGCGAACTGGCGCAGGCGGCCTACCCCGCGTTCGACGCCGACGCCTATCGTGCGGGCAATCTGACACCGGTGCTGTTCGGGTCGGCGCTCAAGGAATTTGGCGTGGCCGAACTGATCGCGACGCTGGCGCGCTTTGCGCCGCCGCCGCGCGCGCAGCCCGCCGACCCGGCGCCGGTGTCGCCCGACGGCCCCAATGTCACCGGCTTCATCTTTAAGGTTCAGGCGAACATGAACCCCATGCACCGCGACCGCATCGCGTTCATGCGCATGTGTTCGGGGCGATTCCGCCGGGGGATGAAGCTCAACCAGGTCGGCACGGGCAAGGCGATTACCGTCCATTCGCCGATCCTGTTCTTTGCACAGGACCGCGAAGTCGTCGACGACGCCTTTCCGGGCGACATCATCGGCATCCCCAACCATGGCACGCTGCGCGTCGGCGACACGCTGACCGACGGTCCCGACGTGACGATCACCGGCCTGCCGAATTTTGCGCCGGAAATATTGCGCCGCGTTGCGCTCAAAGACCCGACAAAGACCAAGCAGCTGCGAAAAGCGCTCGACGATATGGCCGAAGAGGGCGTGACGCAGGTTTTTTATCCGTCGATCGGGTCGAACATGATCGTCGGCGTCGTCGGTCAGTTGCAGCTGGAGGTGCTGATTTCGCGGCTGGCGGCGGAATATAAGGTCGACGCGGGGCTGGAGGCATCGCCGTGGGACACGGCGCGCTGGATCCGCACCGACGCCAAAACGCTCGACGCCTTTGCCAGCCAATATCGTAGCCAGATGGCGAGCGACCGCGACGGCGCGCCGGTGTTCCTGGCCAAGGACATGTGGGACCTGAACTATGTCGTCGGCAAAAACCCCGACGTCAGCTTTTCGGCGACGCGTGAGCGGGTTTGATTGGCTGGGGTGACGAAGTGTTTAGGCGAACGATTTTTGCGCTTGGAATTGCCAAAGCCCTCGTCCCTCCACCCGCCATTCGGGAGGGGTGAATGGCGGGGGAGGGTATCGGCGCGGCCTGGTGGGGGGTGCCCGGTCAGGTCAGCGCCAGATGAGGTCATGCCGTTGCTGGCATGAAAAAGGGCCGCCCGGAGTGTTTCCAATCACAGGCGGCCCCAAAAAGTCGATCACGCCGGTGATCAGAAACGCTGTTGGCGCTCGTAAAGGTCGCGGTAATGCTGAAGCCGCGTGACGCGCAGACCGGGCATGCCGCTGCGGTCGATCGAACGTTGCCAGCCGGCAAACTCTTCGAGCGTCAGGCCATAGCGTTCGCACGCTTCGTCGACGGTCAGCAGGCCGCCGTTGACCGCCGCGACGACCTCGGCCTTGCGGCGGACGACCCAGCGGGTCGTGCCGACCGGCGGCAGGCTTTCAATGGTGAGCGGTTCCCCAAGGGGGCCGATGACCTGTGCCGGGCGTATTTTCTGATTCTCGATCATAGCATTTCCATATTTGTATCAACGACGGCCGACTCGGTTCCGTCCGCTGACAACGCTTCTAAACGCGGCAGTTTCAACATCGGCTGAAACGCCTTGGTAAACGGCATCTTCATTTTTGTGTCCCCGCGCCGATGTCGATACGGGCAAAACAGCCCGCCATCGCCGACAGGCTGTCGGGTCCGGTACGCCGACCGGCGAGCAGTGTCCGGCGCACATCGCGTTCGGCGCCGCCGACGGTGCTTTGCTTCGCCAGCCGCAATGACAGCCGCGCGGTCGGGCTGGATGCCTGCCGTGCGCTCGCCACCGCCAGCATGATGTCAAAGCCCGCACGCCCCGCCGGATCGGCGTCGCGCATGGTTTCAACGGGGGAAAAGTTCATCACCATCGTTCGACGCTTCTACCCCCGGACCTTCAAAGCGGAGTAAAGGCGGGCTTCACGCCCCATTAGCCTTGGTTAAAACGTGGCAAGACTTTGCCGCCCGGAACGGCGCGAACGTCAATTTTCTGCCGTTTTCGAGAGGTGACAGGTCTGCCGCAGTGCCACTTTTGGTGGAAAAAAAATCGCATCGACCCTATGGGGCGGCGATGACCGCGCCGCTGCCCCCTGCAAAGCTGTTCCAAAACGACGCAAAAGCGGCGGCGGGTGACGCCGTGCAGGCGGCCGAATGGCAATTGCGTAAACCTTTGGCGCAGAGTCGAATCGTTGTTGCCATGTCGGGCGGCGTTGATTCGAGCGTCGTTGCCGCGCTCGCCGCACGATCGGGCGCCGAAGTGATCGGTGTGACGCTCCAGCTTTATGACAGCGGCGCCGCGCCGCGCCGCGCGGGCAGCTGCTGCGCCGGACAGGACATTCGCGATGCGCGCGCGGTCGCCGACCGGCTGGGCTTTGTCCATCACGTCTATGACCATGAAAGCCGCTTTCGCGACACGGTGATCGATCAGTTTGCCGACGAATATCTGGCCGGGCGCACCCCCATCCCCTGCGTCCGGTGCAACATGGGGGTGAAATTCACTGACCTGTTTGCGCTTGCCCGCGAACTCGGCGCCGATTGTCTGGCGACCGGCCATTATGTCCGCCGCGTCGAAGGGGC
>JBEGPL010000382.1:0-5034 GCA_041181445.1 Pseudomonadota bacterium | reverse complement strand
CTGTGGCGTCGCAGTCAAACCGATCGACGAAAGTGGTACCACCGTGACCGTCGCGTTCGATTGTGCCGGACCCTTGGCGGGCAAGACGGTGACTGAACTCACAGAAATTGCTGACGCCGTGCTGACCAGCCGCGAACCAAAGTTTCAGTAAGCGAGAGGCTTTGACGCGAACAGAGGGTGCAGCCACGCCGCGCGCCATCTGTCATCCCGCGTCAGCGCGTCAATTTCTTATATGCCAGCGCGGTCGGGCGGTCAGCGGCGTCGCCCAGACGGCGGCGCTTGTCTTCCTCATAACTGTCGAAATTGCCTTCGAACCATTCGACATGGCTGTTGCCTTCAAACGCCAAGATGTGCGTCGCCAGCCGATCGAGGAAAAAGCGGTCATGGCTGATCACCACCGCGCAGCCAGCAAAGTTTTCCAGCGCTTCTTCCAGCGCGGCCAGCGTTTCGGTGTCGAGGTCGTTGGTCGGTTCGTCGAGCAGCAGCACGTTGCCGCCCTCTTTGAGCATCTTGGCCATATGGACGCGGTTGCGCTCGCCTCCTGAAAGCTGCCCGACCTTTTTCTGTTGGTCCCCGCCCTTGAAATTGAACGCGCCGACATAGGCCCGCGTCTGCATCTCATGCTTGCCGATGTTCATCAGATCATGGCCGCCGGAGATTTCTTCCCAGACATTTTTATTCGGGTCGAGCGCGTCGCGGCTCTGGTCGACAAAGCCCATGCGCACTGTGTCGCCGATGATGACTTCGCCGCTGTCCGGTTGTTCCTTGCCGGTCAGCAGTTTGAACAAGGTTGATTTGCCCGCGCCGTTGGGGCCGATGACGCCGACAATGCCGCCCGGCGGCAGGATGAAGCTCAGATTCTCGAACAGCAATTTGTCGCCATAGGCTTTGGAGATATTGTCGACCTCGATCACCTTGCCGCCCAGCCGTTCGGGCACCTGGATCACGATCTGCGCCTTGCCGGGCGCGCGGTTTTCCTGCGCCTGAACCAGTTGGTCGAATGATTTGATACGCGCCTTTGATTTGGCCTGCCGCGCCTTGGGCGACTGGCGGATCCAGTCGAGCTCGTCCTTGATCGCCTTTTGACGCCCGGCGTCTTCGCGCGATTCCTGTTCGAGCCGCTTGCCCTTCTTTTCCAGATAGGTCGAATAATTGCCTTCATAGACAAAATAACGGCTGCGATCGAGTTCGAGGATCCAGCCGACGACATTGTCGAGGAAATAGCGATCGTGGGTGACGAGGATGACGTTGCCGGCATAGTCGACCAGATGTTTTTCCAGCCACGCGACGCTTTCGGCATCCAGATGGTTGGTGGGTTCGTCGAGCAGCAGGATCGACGGCTTTTCGAGCAGCAAGCGGGTCAGTGCGACGCGGCGCTTCTCTCCGCCCGACAGATTGTCGACCGGCGAGTCCCCCGGCGGACAGCGCAGCGCTTCCATCGCGATTTCGAGCTGGTTGTCGAGCGTCCAGCCATCGACTGCGTCGATCTTTTCCTGCAGCGTACCCATTTCGTCCATCAACGCGTCAAAATCGCAATCCTCTGGCGGATCGCCCATGATGGCGCTGATTTCGTTGAATCGGTCAACCAGGTCGGCCACCGCACGGACGCCGTCCTTGACATTTTCCAGCACATTTTTGCTGGCGTCGAGTTCGGGTTCCTGCGGCAGATAGCCAACGGTGATGCCGTCGCCCGCCCACGCCTCACCGGTGAATTCGGTATCGATGCCCGCCATGATCTTCATCAACGTCGATTTGCCGGTGCCGTTCGGGCCGACAATACCGATCTTGGCATCGGGATAAAATTGCAGATGGATGCCGTTCAGCACCGGTTTGGGGGCACCGGGGAAGGTTTTGGTCATCCCCTTCATGACAAAACTATATTGGGCGGCCATGGCTCGCGGTGTCCTGATTGCAAAGTGATGGAAAATCGCGCCGTCCCTAGCGATGCGCGCGGCAGGCCGCAAGACGGGATTGGCAAGCGGCGGCCGGCAACCTAAGCAGGGCGCATGAAAATCATGCTCCGCGCGCTTTGCGCCCCCCTCGCCCTGTCAACCGCCCTTGCCGCTTCGCTGGCCGCCGCCACGCCGCCGCCGCCCGTAGATCCGGTGACTGAGGCGAAATCAGACATTTGGGCGTGGAACATCGTCGAGGGCCTGACGACCGAAGTTGGCCCGCGACCGGCGGGCACCGAGGCCGAGGCGCGCGCGCGCAAATGGGCGGTTGATTGGCTGACCAGCCATGGCTTCAAGAATGTCCGCGAAGAATCCTTTCTGATACCGACGTGGGTCCGCGGCGAAGAAAAGGCGTGGGCCATTTCACCGTTCAAGCAGCCGCTGGCGATTACCGCGCTGGGCAATAGCGGATCGACCGGCGACGCAGGGTTGGAGGGCGATGTCGCCTATTTCGCGGACTATGCCGCGCTGGAGGCCGCCGCACCAGAAGCCGTGAAAGGCAAGATCGCTTTTGTCGACCATGTCATGCAACCGACGCAGGATGGCTCATCCTATGGCATGGCGGGACCCATCCGCCGCGCCGGGCCGAACCTTGCCGCGAAAAAAGGCGCGATCGGCATCATCATCCGCTCGCTCGGCACCGACTGGCACCGCAATCCGCACACTGGCAACACGACGTTCGACGCCGGCGTGACGCCGATCCCCGCGGGTGCCCTGTCCAACCCCGACGCCGACAATCTGGTGCGGATGTGGAAACGCGCGTGGGTCATGGCCGCCAAGCCCAGCGATGGGATGAGTCATGTCCCGACGCCGCTGCGCGTCAAGCTGTTGCTCACCCCGCGCGACATGGGCATGCAGCCGTCGGGCAATGTCATCGCCGAATTGCCGGGCAGCGACCCTTCACTGCCGCCAATCCTGATTGCGTGCCACCTCGACAGCTGGGACCTGGGCACCGGCGCAATCGACGATGCCGCCGGGTGCGGGATCATAACGGCCGCAGCGCTGCAGGCCGTGCGCGGCGGCAATGCGCGCACCATCCGCCTGTTGTGGGCGGGGGCCGAGGAAGTCGGCGTTTTCGGCGGACGCGCCTATGCCGAAAAACATGCTGCAACACCCCACGCCATCGCACTCGAATCGGATTTCGGCGCCGGACCCGTCTGGCGGATGGATCTGGCGCTCGGGGCCGCCGACAAGGGTCTTGGCGACCGGCTGGCCGCCGCGCTGCGCCCTTTCGGCATTTCACGCGGGCCTGCAAAAGCTGGGGGCGGCGCCGACATTGGCGACATCGCCAAGGCCCAAAAGCTCGCGATCATCGACCTGCAACAGGATGGCCGCCACTATTTTGACCTGCACCACACGCCCGACGACACGCTCGACAAGATCGACCCCACCGAATTGCGCCAGAATGTTGCGGTGTGGACCGCCGTTTTGCGCGTGCTGGCGCGTGAGACCGGCACAATCGCACCCAGTGATTGAGCGCGAGACTCCGGCCTTATTGGCGCGAAAAGCGATTTTGGTCGTCAACAGCCGCACGCAACGCGCGGCGGCGACAACCTTGAAATGGCCGCATTCGGCCACATTTCGCCAACTCAATTTATTTTGTTGACGTTGCTGGCGAAACGTATAAATCCCGCCGCTCGCGATACGGGGCATAGAAATTCCGGACGCGCGTTTTTTTGTTTAGGGAGCTTATGCAATGAAGAAGTTTGCTGTTATCGCCGCTGCCGCTGGCATGTTCGCTCTCGCCGCTTGCGGCGAAAAGGCTGCTGAAGAAGCCACCGCAGAAGCACCTGCTGCTGAAGCAATGGCTGAAGAAGGCGCCGCTGACGCCGCCGCTCCGGCCGACGCAATGGCCGAAGGCGCTGAAGCTGCTGCCAACGAAGTTGCTGCACCGGCTGCTGAAGCTGCTGCACCGGCTGCTGAAGCTGCTGCTCCGGCCATGGAAGAAGCGAAGAAGTAATTCTTCGTTTCCGACAACGGAACTAAAAAGAGGCGGTCCTTCCATACGGAAGGGCCGCCTTTTTAGTGCGCGCGGCGTGGACTTGAACCGCCGAATCAGGCGCAATATGGCGCCGTGAATGCTCGGCGGCAAAAGCCCCTCGTGCGTTGATATTTGGGAAATGGTCGGGGAGACAGGATTCGAACCTGCGACCCTCTGCTCCCAAAGCAGATGCGCTACCAGGCTGCGCCACTCCCCGACTGCGGGCGCCTTAGCGGCGCTGCCCGGCGAAGTCCATGGCGGATTGTGCGCCGTCCCCTATCCCGCGGCGGTCGCAACCAGCTGCGCATAGAAGCGCACCATCCGCTGCAAATTGTCCATCGACATATGTTCGTTGGTTCCGTGGATCATCGTCGCGTCCTTGATGGTGAAATGCATCGGGAAGAAACGATAGACATCCTGGCTGATGTCCTGAAAGTTGCGGCTGTCGGTGCCGCCGACAACAAGGTTCGGCGACAGGACGGCGTCGGGCGCGTCAACGCGCGCGGCCGCAGCAATAAATTTCCACCCCTGCGACGTCGTTGACGAAATCTTTGACGGTTCGCGCGGCGGCTTGACCCATTCAAAACTGACGGGATTGTCACCGACCGCACGTTTCGCGCGCGCCAAAATGTCGGACGCGCGATTCCACGGTGCGATGCGATAATTAATCAGCGCATTGGCCGATTGCGGCAGCACATTTTCCTTAGGGCTGCCCTCCAGCATGGTGGGCGCAATTGTCGTGTGGAACGCGGCCGCGCCCGACGGCGTCGCCGATGCCTGCGATTTGAGCAGCGGCGCAAACAACCAACTGTTGGCGAGCGCGACCCGGGTCACGCCCCCCTTCTTTTCCGCCATGACTTCCAGCATCTGGCGTGCCGGGCCCCTCAGCTCGATCGGGAACGGGTCCTCGGCGATGGCAACGACGGCGCGCGCCAGTTGCGTGACGCCGGTTTCAGGCGGCGGCATCGAGCTATGTCCACCCGCAGCCTTGGCCGTAACCTTGAGCGTCGCAAACCCCTTTTCGCCCACCCCGATCAGGATAGCCGGCGCATTGATGACCGGGGCATCCAAAATGACTGCGCTGCCCTCGTCGATAGTGAA
>JBEGPL010000381.1:0-3587 GCA_041181445.1 Pseudomonadota bacterium | reverse complement strand
GGCGCGCCGATCAGGTCGCACGCCGCCTCGATCACCCGGTTCTGGCTGCACGGTAAATCGTCGGCAATGTTAAAAGTGCCCGGTGGTCCGGCGAAGCTGGCGATCACCGCGCGGTAAATATCGTCGACATGGACGCGGCTGAAAATCTGGTCGGGCAGGTCGATGCGGTGCGCGCGGCCCGCGCACACGCGGTCGATCGCGCTGCGCCCGGGGCCGTAAATGCCGGGCAGGCGGAAAACGCGCATGTCGCCGCGCAGGCTCGCCCAGGCGCGGTCGGCGGCGATCCGGTCGGGGCGGCGGCCGTTCAACGGCGCGCTTTCGTCGACCCAAGCACCGCCGCAGTCGCCATAAACGCCGGTCGACGACAGATAGCCGGTCCAGCGGGCAGGGGCGAGCGCGACCGCGTCGCCATAGCGCGCGAGCACCGGGTCCGCGCCATCGGCGGGCGGCACCGACGACAGGATGTGGGTCGCGCCGCGCAGCGCCGAAAGCACGGCGGTATCATCATCGAAACGCAGCGTCCCGCCGCGCCCATCTCGCGTCGTGCCGGTCACGTCCCAGCCGCGCGCGGTCAGCCGCTCGGCCAGCCGCGCCGCCGTATAACCCATCCCGAAAATCAGCAACTTTGCCATCGCCATGCTTATTGCCGAAGCCATGGCGGCGGCCTAGACCTAATCGCATGACCGACGCTTCATCGACCCCTGTCCCGCCCGTCACCATCCACCGCGCCGATTATGCGCCGCCCGACTGGCTGGTGCCCGACGTCGTGCTCGATTTCGCGCTGGCGGTCGATGTGACACGCGTCGCGTGCAATCTGTCGGTCGCGCGCAATCCGGCCGGACAACCGGGCGCGCCGCTGCGCTTGCGCGGCGACGGGCTGGCGGCTGTGGCGGTGCGCGTCGATCATCAACCGTTCGCCGACTGGCATATGGACGGTCCTGACCTGATCCTCGACCTGGGCGGCCGCGACGCGGCGTTGGTCGGCATCGACACCGAAATTGCCCCCAGCGCCAACAGCCAGCTGATGGGCCTTTATGCGTCGAACGGCATGCTGTGCACCCAGTGCGAGGCCGAAGGGTTCCGGCGCATCGCCTTTCACCCCGACCGGCCCGATGTGCTGTCGCGTTACCGTGTGCGGATGGCGGGGGACAAGGCCGCTTTCCCCGTTTTGCTGTCAAACGGCAATTGCATCCAGACCGGCGACGGCGACGACGGCACCCATTGGGCGTTGTGGGAAGACCCGTGGCCCAAGCCGTCCTATCTGTTCGCGCTGGTCGCGGGCGATCTGGTCGCCAACCGCGACCGCTTCACCACCATGTCGGGGACAATTGTCGACCTGGCCATCTTTGTGCGCGACGGCGATCAGGACCGCACCCACCATGCCATGGCGGCGCTGAAAGCGTCGATGGCGTGGGACGAGCGCGTTTATGGCCGTGAATATGACCTATCAACATTCAACATCGTCGCGGTCAGCGATTTCAACATGGGGGCGATGGAGAATAAGGGCCTCAACATCTTTAACACCCGCTATATTCTGGCCGACCCCGACACCGCGACCGACATTGATTATGACGGGGTCGAGGGTGTGGTCGCGCATGAATATTTTCACAATTGGTCGGGCAACCGCGTCACGTGCCGCGACTGGTTCCAGCTCAGCCTGAAAGAAGGATTCACCGTATATCGCGACCAGTGTTTTTCGGGTGATCAGGGGTCGAGCGCGGTCAAGCGGATCGAAGATGTGCGACTGCTCCGCGCGGTGCAATTTCCCGAGGATGCCGGGCCGCTCGCCCACCCGATCCGCCCGGACAGCTTTCAGGAAATATCGAATTTCTACACCGCGACCGTCTATAACAAAGGGGCGGAGATCATCCGGATGATGGCGACGATGCTGGGGCCGCGCCAGTTCCGCATCGGCGCCGACCTCTACTTCGCCCGCCACGATGGCGAGGCCGCGACCTGCGAGGATTTCGTCCGCGCGATGGAGGATGGCGGCAACATCGACCTCAAACAATTCCGCGGCTGGTATGAACAGGCGGGAACGCCGCGGGTCAAATTGACCCTCAGCGAACATTTCAGCGGCGGTAACCAATGGGTGCTGCGCGTCGAACAGACGGTGCCGCCGACCCCCGGGCAGGATCAAAAGCTGCCGGTGATGATGCCGCTGCGCCTCGTCTGCTACGACGGTGTCGGCAATGGTGCGCGCGGCGACGAGGTGACGTTGACGCTGACCAAGGCCAGCGAAGAATTTCGCATTGGCGCGTACGCCAAACGGCCGATGCTGTCGGTCAATCGCGGCTATTCCGCGCCGGTGATCATCGAACATGACCGCGCCGAGGGTGAGCTTGCCTGGCTGGCGGCGCGCGATGATGATCCGTTTGCGCGCTATGAGGCGCTGCAACAGTTGATGGTCGACACGCTGGTCGGCGCGGTGTCGGGCGGATCGCGCGACCCCGGCGCGGTGGTCGCGGCGGTGGCGCAGACATTGAAGGGCCGCGCCAGGGACCCGGCGTTCGTCGCCGAAGCCGTCGCGCTGCCGTCGGAAAGTTTTGTCGGCGATCAGATGCTGGTGGTTGATCCGCAAGCGATCCGCACCCAGCGCCGCGCATTGCAGGCGGCCATCGGCGCGGCACTCGCGCCGCAGTGGCGCGCGGTGCTGGACGAAGCGGTCACGCGCCGCGACGATTTGTCGCCGATGGCCAAGGGGCGGCGCAAGCTGGCGGGGATCGCGCTGCTATATCTGACCGCCGCCGATGAACCCGGCGCCGACGCGCTGGCCTATGCCCGCTTTGCCGGTGCCGACAATATGACCGACCGGCAGGCGGGGCTGTCCGCCCTGTCGCACGGGAACAGCGACGAACGCGTCGCCGCGCTCGACATTTTCTACAACCGCTATCGTGCCGACCCGCTGGTGCTCGACAAATGGTTCCAGACACAGGCTTTTTCGACGCGCCCCGATGTGGTGGAAACGGTGCAGGCGTTGGCCGCCCATCCCGATTTCACGTTGGCGAACCCCAATCGCGTGCGGTCGCTCTATGGCGCGTTCGCGGCCAATCAGGCGGCGTTCCACCGCGCCGACGGGGCGGGGTATCGCCTGATTGCCGACCTGATCATCGCGCTCGACCCCGCAAACCCGCAAACCGCCGCGCGGATGGTGCCGCCACTCGGCCGCTGGCGGCGGTTCGACGAGGCGCGCGGGGCGTTGATGCGCGGCGCGCTCGAACGGATATTGGTCCAGCCCGGCCTGTCGCGCGACGTGACCGAACAAGCGGCGAAGAGCCTGGGTTGAGGGTCGCCGCGTTTGCGATCGCGTCACTCTGGTCATGCTTCGTCCGTCGCCCCTGCGAAGGCAGGGGCCGCTGGCGATGCAGCGCATTGTTGATTGCGGCCCCTGCCTTCGCGGGGGCGACGGTTGGGTGCGGTGTCGTCGTGCGCCGGTCCGAAACGGATAAACGCTATCGATGCCGCGCCCTATTGCCGCCCAACCCACGCCGCGACATCATCCGCGACCTTGTTCGCGGCGGTGTTCAGCGCCGCGCCGACGCTTGCCGCGTCGAAATCCGTGACCGGCACGCGCGATTCGAACCGTT
>JBEGPL010000380.1:0-3342 GCA_041181445.1 Pseudomonadota bacterium | reverse complement strand
GCACCCTTTCGCCCTCGACGCTGATGATGGGGCATGGCTATGACCCGATGCTGTCCGAAGGGTCGCTGAAGGCGCCGATTTTCCTGACCAGCACCTTTGCCTTTCCCAGCGCGGCCGAGGGCAAGCGCTTTTTTGAAGGCATCACCGGCAAAGTGCCCGGCGGGACCGAGGGCCTCGTTTACTCGCGCTTCAACGGCCCCAACCAGCAAATCCTGGAGGGTCGCCTCGCGATCTGGGACGGCGCCGAGGAAGCGCTGGTCTTTTCCAGCGGGATGACCGCGATTTGCGTGCTGTTCCTGACCTTTGCCAATGCCGGCGACGTGATCGTCCATTCGGGGCCGCTTTATGCCGCGAGCGAGGGCTTTGTCGCCAAAACGCTGAGCCGGTTCGGCATCACCTATGTCGATTTCCCCGCCGGTGCGACCCGCGCCGAACTCGACGACGTGATGGCGCGGGCACAGGCACAGGCGGCGGCGCAGGGCGGCAAGGTCGCGATGGTCTACCTCGAAAGCCCGGCGAACCCGACCAACGCGCTGGTCGATGTCGAGGCCGTTCGCGACGCGCGCGACGCCGCCCTCGGCGCGGATTGCCCGATCGCCATCGACAATACATTTCTGGGGCCGCTTTGGTCGCGTCCGATTGATCAGGGGGCGGACATCATCGTCTATTCGCTGACCAAATATGTCGGCGGCCACAGCGATCTGGTCGCCGGTTCGGTGTCCGGCGCGTCGAAATGGATGACGCCCATCCGCATGCTGCGCAACACCATGGGCGGGATTGTCGACCCCAACACCGCTTGGATGCTGATGCGCAGTCTGGAAACCGTCGAGCTGCGGATGAGCCGCGCGGGCGAAAATGCCGCAAAAGTCTGCGCCTTTCTTGCCGCGCACCCAAAGGTTGAGAAGCTCGGCTATCTGGGGATGATCGACGATCCGCGCCAGCAGGACATTTATGACCGCCATTGCAGCGGCGCGGGCAGCACATTTTCGCTCTATATCAAGGGCGGCGAGGCCGAGGCGTTTCGCTTTCTCGACGCGCTGACCATCGCCAAGCTGGCGGTCAGCCTGGGCGGCACCGAAACGCTGGCCAGCCTGCCCGCCGCGATGACGCATCTGTCGGTCCCCGACGCGCGCAAGGCACAATTGGGCATCACCGACAATCTGGTGCGGGTGAGCATCGGCATCGAGGATGCCGACGATCTGATCGCCGATTTTGCGCAGGCACTGGACGCGGTTTAGGGCGATTCAGCCCCTCCCCTTTGAGGCGTCCAGCGCCCCTCCCCTTTAGGGGAGGGGTTGGGGTGGGGACTGTCCGCCTGAAACAGCGTTGGCGGCAAAGCCCCACCCCGCTGCGACTAAGTGCCTTGCGGCACTAAGTCTCACTGCCCCTCCCCTGAAGGGGAGGGGGAGCACTTGTCGTCGCCCCCGCGCAGGAGGGGGGGCACTTGTCGTCGCCCCCGCGCAGGCGGGGGCCGCTTGCACACAAGCGCCCGCTACGCCAGTAAATCATGCCAAAAACATCCGTTCGTGCTGAGCTTGTCGAAGCACGAGGGCGGAACACACCAGCGTTCGCCCCCGCATTCATCGGCCTTCGACAAGCTCAGGGCGAACGGGGACATATCAAGCGATGTGTTTTGCCCTCTCCCGCCAATCCAACACCGGCCACCCGCTGGCCGCCGCCAGTCGCCGTAACGCGGGCGACGGCGTCGTCGCAAAGGCCTCGTCCGCGAGGTCGAGCATCGGCGCGTCGGACACATGGTCCGAATAGGCCCGGACATGGCAATCCGCCGGATTCAAACCCTGATCAGCCAGCCAGCGGCGGATCAGCATCAGCTTGTCACCGCCATAGCAATTGGGCCCGTCGAGCCGCGCGGTGCCGGGGGTCAAGTCGGTCGCGATGACGTCGGCGACGCCCAGCCGGTCGGCAATCGCGCCGACATAAAGCCGGAACGACGCGGTGGCGATGACGATGCGATAGCCGGCGGCGCGGTCGGCGGCGATTTGTGCCAGCGCGGCGGCATAAACGCCCCGCGCCGCGACCCGGTCGGCAAAACCGTTGATCAGCGGCGTGAGTGCGCGCGCGTCGATCCGCCGCCCGACGAGCAGCGCCAGATTGATTTCCTTGAGCCGCGCCCGCCCGACCAGCCGCAGCACAAAGCCAAGCCCCGCCAGCGCAACCAGCGGAAGAAGGAACAGCCGCCAGCGCTGGCGGCGCACGGCGACATGGATCAGGAACCCGCTCAGCGTCCCGGTGCGGGTGATCGTGCGGTCCATGTCATAAAGCGCGATGCGGTCGGTCATCGCGCCGCTATATCCAGCAAAAGCCTTGCCGTCGCGGTCGATTTCCCGCACTAATCGCGCCATGGACGGAGCCCCCGATTTTCAGCGCGACCATGTGGCGGGGCGCGACATTTTGCGCTGCAGCGGGCGCTGGACACTCGGGCGTCTGGGCGATCTTCCCGAACGGATCGACGGCGCGGGGCCGATTGCGGTGATCGACCTGTCGGGTGTGGAACGCATCGACACCGTCGGCGCGTGGATTGTGGCGCGCACCGCCGACCGGCAGAGCGCCGAAATTACCGGCGGATCGCCCGAAATGCTGAACCTGATCGACATCGTTGCAGGCGGACAGGATCCGATGATGATCCGCCACGACGCGCCGCACCCGCTGCGCCGCGTCGTCGAACAGGTCGGCGCTGCGACCGGCCTGGCGCTGCGCGAATTGTCGGGACTGCTCGCCTTTTTTGGCGCGACGGTGCGCGCGTTTCTGGCGCTGGCCCGGCATCCGTCGCGGTTGCGGTTGCACGCCATTGTGACCCGGTTCGAAGTCGTCGGGGTCAACGCGCTCGGCATCATCGGGCTGATGAGCTTCCTGATCGGCATCGTCATCGCCCAGCAGGGTGCGGTCCAGCTGGAACAGTTCGGACTGGACGTGTTCACGATCAACCTGGTCGGGCGGATCACGCTGCGCGAACTGGGCGTGCTGATGACCGCGATCATGGTCGCCGGACGGTCAGGTTCGGCGTTCGCGGCGCAAATCGGCACGATGAAGCTGACCGAGGAAATCGACGCGATGCGCACCATCGGCGTGTCGCCGCTGGAGGCGCTGGTCGTCCCGCGCGTCATCGCCGCCGTGCTGATGATGCCGCTGCTCGGCTTTTATGCCGCTCTGGCGGCGATATTCGGCGGGCTGATCTTTTGCTGGGCCGGGCTGGACATTCCGCCGCTGACCTTCATTCAGCGGCTGCGCGAAATCGTGCCGATGACCGACCTGTGGGTCGGACTGGTCAAGGCCCCGGTGTTCGGCGCGATCATCGCGATCACCGGTTGCTATCATGGCATG
>JBEGPL010000379.1:0-2949 GCA_041181445.1 Pseudomonadota bacterium | reverse complement strand
GCACTGGGCCGCCTATGCCAGCGCCTTTGGCCCGATTTTCCTGACCTTCACGCTCACCCGTTGGTCGGGCGCGGCCTTGCTCGAACGGGGCATGAAAAAGACGCGGCCCGAATATGCCGCTTATGTCGCGCGCACGTCGGGGTTCATCCCGTGGCCGCCCAAAAACCCCTAGAAACCTTGAAACATGCCGATTGACGGCGGTCTTGACATCGATCAGCCCGATGCCGCCGATGTGTCGGCGCTGGGCGATGCGCCGCGTATCCGCGCCTATCTGATCGACGCCGCGCGCGACGGGCAGTCGGTCAGTTATTCCGAACTGCTTGGGCATCTGGGGTTCCGTTTTACCCGGCCCAAAATGCGCGCGATCTGTAAAACGCTGTGCCGCGTCGACGAACTCAGCGCCGCCGATGGTCAGCCCGACCTGGCGGTGCTGGTGGTGCGCGAAAGCGACCGGCTGCCCGGCCAGGGCTGGTGGGTCGGCGGCACGGCCTTGCTGCTCGGCTATGACGGGCCGTGGGAAGGGGCGGCTGCGGCGCGCTTCATCCGCGAACAGCAGCAGCAGGTGTTCGATTTTTGGACGGAACGGTAAGCCGCTATTCGGCGACTTGCTCGTCCGACCCGCCGAATCCGCCCGGGAAATCCTTGAATTTGGGCAGCCCGTCCTTCATCGGCAACACGGTTTCGGCATAGTTGATGTGCAGGCCCGGCGCGAACGCCAGCGTCGGCAACGTCGCCGAAAAGACATCGACGACGCCCAGTCCGGGGTGATCGGTCATCAGATGGCCACCACATTTGGCACAATAGGTGCGCGTACTGCCCTCGGTCTTGTTATAGGTGGCGACATGCTCGCTGCCCGCAGTTACCGCGACATTCTCTGGCTTCCAGAGCGTGAACCCGTTGACCGGACCTCCCGACCACGACCGACAGGATTCGCAGTGGCAATAGCCCATGCCCTCCGGCTCGCCTTGCACTTCAACCTTTACCGTCCCACAGAAACATGCACCTTGATATGTCATGTCGCGTCTCCCTGCCTTGCAACCGGCGAAGGCTATCACGAGTTGCGGGGCGAGTCACATCGGACGCGTCCGCCCGCTATTTCACCAGCCCGATCTCGCGCAACCGCTGTTGCAGATAGTCATCCGCGGTGATCGGTTCGGGGTAAAGGTCCGGGTGCGCGTCATCGATGCACCCCGGCAGCGTTTCGATCCGGAAATCCGACCGGAAATGCAGGAAGAAGGGCATCGAGTAACGCGCGACGCTGGCGCGCCCCGCGTCGGGGTTGCGGACGCGGTGGGTGGTGGAGGGCAGGCGGTTGTTGGTCAACCGTTGCAGCATGTCGCCGACATTGACCGCCATCGCGCCGGGCGGCGGCGACACCGGCAGCCAGCTGCCATCCTTGTCGAGGATTTCCAGCCCGGCCTCGTCAGCGCCGAGCAGCAGCGTGATGGTGTTGATGTCCTCATGCGCTTCGGCGCGGATGCCCTTCGCCGGGCCGGTGACGGGGGGATAGTGGAGCAGCCGCATCACGCTGTTGCCGTCGGTGATGGTCGGGTCGAACCAGTCGGGGGCGAGGTCCAGGTAGCGCGCGATGCCCGACAACAGCCGCGCGCCAACGGCGTCGAACGCGGCGAACAGTGTTTCAAATGTTTCGCGAAAGCCGGGGACGTGCGCGGGCCAGACATTGTTCGGTTGCTGGAGCCCAAGCGGATGGCCGGGTGGCAGGTCGCGGCCGACATGCCAGAATTCCTTGAGGTCAACCTCCTTCGCACCCTTGGCGATTTCGGTGCCGAACGCGGTATATCCGCGCGCGCCGCCGATGCCGGGGATCAGATAGCGGCGCTTTTCGGCCTCATCCTGCGCGAAAAATGCGCGGGCCTTGGCCCATGCGTCGTCGATCAGCGCAGGGTCGATGCCGTGACCCTCGACCATGGCAAAGCCATAACGTTCGAACGACGCACCGAACGCAGCGGCAAATTCGGCGTCGGGCAGCGCCATGGAAATCATCGGGACGGCGGCGGTCATAGGTATCAAATCCAATCCAGCATGTGCGGCGCGGCGATCAATTCTTGCCGTCATTGCGAGGAGCGCAGCGACGAAGCAATCCAGTCCGGCGTTTCAACTGGATTGCCGCGTCGCTGCGCTCCTCGCAATGACGAAGGCAAAGGCAAGTTTAAGCGATCACTTGCGATTGCGAAAGGGGCGGCTTTGCAACCGATGCCCTTCGCGATAAGGCGCTGCCATGACAAAGATCAATCATTGGCTGATGAAGTCCGAACCCGATGCATACAGCTGGGACGACCTCAACCGCGACGGCACCGGCATCTGGGACGGGGTGCGCAACCACACGGCAAAACTCAACATGATGGCAATGCGCGTGGGCGATCAGGCGCTGTTTTACCACAGCAACATCGGCAAGGCGTGCGTCGGCATCATCGAAATTGTCGACTCCGCCTTTCCTGACCCGACCGCCGACCCTGGCACCCCGTGGGTCGTGGTGCGGGTAAAACCGGTGCGGCGCCTCGCCAATCCGGTGACGCTGGCGGCGATCAAGGCCGAACCGCGGCTGGCGGCCATGGAGCTGATCCGCCAGTCACGGCTGTCGGTCGCGCCGGTGCGCGCCGACGAATGGGCGGTGATTTTGGAAATGGCGGGGTAAGGCGGTGCCGCCAACGAACTGCGCATCCGTCCAAACCCTCGTCATGCTGAACGCGTTTCAGCATCCATGGCCCATCCTGCTCCGCAAACACGGCCCTGAATGATCGGTACGGCCATGGACCCTGAAACAAATTCAGCATGACGAATGCATTTTGATATTTTTATCCCCTGACCCGCGCAACAAACGCCTCCACCTCCGCCGCCGCCGGATAGTCGGCTGTGCCGAAATCCATGTTCGCGGTCATATGGTTGCCCGCAACGCCCCGCACGGTGACATCCGCCCCGCCCGCGCGC
>JBEGPL010000378.1:0-2578 GCA_041181445.1 Pseudomonadota bacterium | reverse complement strand
GTGCTTCGTCGCCAACCTGGTCCGCAACCCATGTCAGAAATGCGATCACGTCATGCTTGGTCACCGCTTCGATCGCGTCGATGGCGGCGACGTCGATGACGGGGTCGGTCGCCCACCAGCGCCACAGCGCGTCGGCCGCCGATTGCGGGACGACGCCCAGATCGGCGAGAGCCTGCGTCGCGTGCGCCTCAATCTCGAACCAGATGCGCAGCCGCGTCTCGGCGTCCCAGATGGCGACCATTTGCGGGCGGGCGTAACGGGGGATCATGGGCGGTCCTTATCGGCATTGGGCTGGGCTGTCGGTCGGATGCGGCGCCGATAGGCCAAGTGGCTTCACCCGTCGAGTCTGAACCGGTATCGCCCGGTTATGCGATGGTCCGACAGCGCGGATTCTTCGCGGGTGCCCGCGCCGATATTGTGAATCACGAGCGCCGCGCCGGTAAATGACCGCTGGTCCGACACAATGCCGATGTGGGGCAGGGTGCCGCCGACCAGACAGGTAAAGATATCGCCCGGCTGCCAGTCGCTCTGGCGCAGCGGGATTGTCAAATCGGCATCGGCGCGTTTGAAGAACGTCTGCAAATTTGGGACGCGCCGATGGTCGATGTTCCGGTCGGTTTTTGTCAATCCCCAGCGCCGTGGATAGGCCGCAAAGGCGCGCCGCATATCGGCATTGACCAGTGCTTGCAGGTCGATGCCCAGCGCATCGCGATAGGCGCGGATGACAACATCGGTGCACACGCCTTTGGAACGCGGCACGTCGCCACCCGGAAAATCCAGTCGCGAATAAGCCGGGTCATATCGGACGGTGACGCCAATCTGGGCGCGCGCCGCCGCGATCAAGCGGGCCGCGCGGTCCGATGCCGCCGCCGCCGCTGGCGCACAGCCGCCAAATGCAAAGCTGGCGAGGCCGGCAATGAACAGGCGCCGGTCCGCCATGCCCGTCACAGCAGCCCCATCGAACGCATGCTGCTGTGCCCGCCCGATGCGATGATGATATGGTCATGGACAGCGATGCCGAGCCGTTTGCCGGCTTCGACAATGTCGCGCGTCACGCTGATGTCCTGGCGACTGGGCTGGGTGTCGCCGCTGGGGTGATTGTGCACCAGGATGATCGCGGTCGACCCGATGTCGAGTGCACGCTTGATGACTTCGCGCACATAGATCGCCGACTGGTCAACCGAACCTTCGCTGATCAGTTCGTCGCGGATCAGGACGTTGCGTGCATTGAGGTGGAGCACGCGGATATGCTCGACCGCCAGATGGCCCAGGTCAGCGCGCAGATAATCGAGCAACGCCGGCCAACTGCCCAATATCGGGCGCTCGCTGATGTCGTCGCGGAGCAGGCGCAGGCAGGCGGCCTGGACAATTTTGAATGCGGCGGCGCTGGTTTCGCCCATGCCCGGCACGCGCAACAACGAATCGGGCGTGGCGCTGACCAGCGCACCGATTGACCCGAATTCGGTCAGCAATGCCTTTGCCAGCGGCTTGGTGTCGCGGCGCGGGATGGTCAGTGCGAGCAGATATTCGACGATTTCATGCGGGGCGAGCGCCTCCGCCCCTGCGGAAAGCAGCCGGTCGCGCAACCGCGCCCGGTGCCCTGTGCCGTCATGCTCCCCCGATACCTGCTTCGGCCTGTCCATGACACCGGCATATCCGCCTTGTGCGCATTGCTCAACGGACTTAGGACAAAAGGCATGGATGTGAGCGCCGCGCCTCCCCAACGCCGATGGTCACGTCGTCGCAAATTGCTGATGGGGGTCAGCAGCACGCTGGTGCTGGGCGTCGCCGCCATCTGGCTGTTTCGCGCGCCGATCGCTGACCGCTTTGCGCAGCAACAACTGAATGATCGCGGCGTGCCCGCGACCTATGAAATCGACCGGATCGGCTGGCGCACGCAGCGGCTGACCAATTTGGTCATCGGCGACCCAAAGGCGCCCGACCTGACGGCGCGGTCCATCGAATTGGATTTGCGCTATGGCTGGGGTGGGCCAGAGATTGACGCTGTGCGCGCGGATGGCGTGGTGGTGCGCGGGACGCTGCGGGGCGGAAAATTGAGCTTTGGCGCGCTTGACAAGTTTCGCGACCCGGCGAGCCGCGAACCGTTCATGCTGCCCGAAATCGACGCGGCGCTGCGTGATGCACGGATAAATCTGGCGACACCATGGGGTGCGTTGACGGGCCGCATCGACGGCGCGGGATTGCTCAGCGATGGTTTTTCAGGACAAGCGGCGGTCACCAGCGCGGCGGTCAATGTCGCGCCGTGCACGATCGGCGGGATTGCGCTGTTGGGGCCGGTGGCGATCAAGTCCGGGCGGGTGCGTTTCGACGTCAAGGGTGGGGCCGACGGGGCCATTTGCAAGGATCTGGCAAATGTGGACGCGCCGCGCGTTGCCGCCGATGTCACTTTGACCCCCACCTTCAACGGCTGGGACGGCATGGTGTCGGTTTCGGCACGGCGCGTGTCGGGCGATGGGTTTGCGCTCACCGCACCGCGGCTGCACGGCAGCGTCAACGGCAATGTTGAAAGCACGGCGGCAAACTGGACGCTTGACCCGGCGGCGGCCAGTCTGGCGGG
>JBEGPL010000377.1:0-4362 GCA_041181445.1 Pseudomonadota bacterium | reverse complement strand
ATCGCCAACATAGTTTACCGGCGGCACCGGGCGCTCGCCGGCGCGCCCCACGGTGTGCAGCACACCCGACAGCGCGATATAGTTGATGTCGTGCCCCGCCGACTGGGCATAGGGCCCATATTGGCCCCAACCGGTCATGCGGCCATAAACCAGCTTGGGATTGTCGGTGAGCAGCACGTCGGGGCCCAGGCCGAGCCGCTCCATCACGCCGGGGCGATACCCCTCGATAATGCCATCGGCGCCCCGGCACAGGTCGCGCGCGACGGCGATGGCGTCGGGGTTTTTCATATCCAGACTGATCGACGTGCGCCCGCGCGCCAGCGGGTCGCGCGGGTCCATAAGGCCGCCGGGGCGATCGACGCGGATCACCTCTGCACCATGGTCGGCCAGCATCATCCCGCAAAAGGGGGCCGGGCCAATGCCCGCAAATTCGATGATCCTGATTCCCGTCAGCGGTCCGGCCATTTGTTTTTCCCTTATCGTTCAGAATCGTCACAGCGATTGTGCAGCCAATTGCGTGATGCACAAGCGTCTAAAGTGAGCGGGCGCGATAAGGCGCGGCAATCCAGAAGGCTATTGGTTTCGCAAGGGGCAGGCGCGGCGTGCGCCTTTATTAGTCATGCCGCGGTATCAATGCCCAGATCGGACAGTTTGCGATAGAGCGTTGAGCGCCCAATGCCCAAACGTCGCGCGACTTCGCTCATCCGGCCACGATAATGGCCAATGGCAAGGCGTATGACGTCGGCCTCTATCTCTTCGAGCGGGCGCAGATTGCCATCGGGCAGATACAGCGTCACGCCGATGCCCTCGCCATTAACCGCTATGACGCCATCGTCATTGGCGGGCTGACCGCTGATCGCGGATTCAATAGCAGGGAAATCGGTGATCGTGAGCAGATCGCTTGCGGTGCCCACGGCGGCACGGAACAGCACATCCTGCAACTGGCGGACGTTACCCGGCCACGAATATGACGCCAGCAGGCGCAGTGCTTCGTCGGTAATGCCCAGCGTGCGCATGCCCGGCAATGCGCCGATGCGCAGCAGCAAGTGGCGCGCGAGCGGGCCGATGTCCGACCGGCGGTCGACCAGCGCGGGCAGGGCGAACTGCGCCGTTGCCAGTGCATAATAAAGGTCTTCGCGGAAATGACCGTCAGCCATCATTTTTTCCAACGGCGATGCGCTGGTTGCGATCACGCGCACATCGACGCGGTTCTTGATCGTTCCGCCAATCGCCTGCACTTCGCCATTTTGCAGAAATTCGACCAGCCGCGCCTGCGTTTCCAGCGGGATACATTCGACATGATCGATGATGACCGTGCCGCCATCGGCCTGGATCAAGCGACCGGTTTCGCGGTCAAAGGCCCCGGGAAAGGCGCCGCGTTCATGGCCGAACAATCCCGATGCGATCAGTCCGGGCGACACTGCCGAACAATCGACCAGAATGAGCGGACCTTTGGCGCGCGGCGATGCGCTGTGGATGGCGCGGGCAAAAACTTCCTTGCCGCATCCGGGCTTGCCCGAAATGAGCACGGGGATACGCGCGCGCGCCGCTTTTGCCGCGATGGCCAGCGCCGAGCGGAAATGCGGGACCGATCCGATGATTTCCTCAAACGCCAGCGGCGCGCGAAGCTTTTCGGTCAACGGGCGCAACTCATTGCTCGCGCCCTGCGGCGACGTTGCCCGGTCGAGTGCTTCGAGCAGGCGGTCGGGCGCAATCGGCTTTTGCACGAAATCGCTGGCACCCGCCTGCATCGACGCAACAGCCAGACCCACGGCATTGCGCAGGGTCATGACGATCAGCGGCAAACCGGGGCGCCAGCGGCGCAGTTCGGCGATGAATTCGGGGATCGGCGCACCCGGTGAATCCTGTTCAACCAGAACGGCGTCGAGCGTCATGCCTTCCTGTGTGCCCAGCATCGCGAGTGCCGTGTCGGTGTCGGGCGCGATCAATGTTCGCCAGCCACCGCGCGCCGCCAGCGCGCAAATAAAGCGTTGCTGGGCCGGTTCGCTGTCGACCAGCATCAATACTCGTGCACCGCGATTGTTCACCATGCGATCCGCCTGCCCCCTTGCTTCCCTGCTGCCACGGCGGACGGGGATGTTCCCCCATGGCTCGATGTTGCATAGCGTGAAGGGGTAAAGGCCCGATTAAGGACAGCGGCGCGGAACGGGGGTGCCCGAAATTGTCCGCGAGCGGCCAAATAGGCCATTAGGGCTTGCGAGCGGCGGGAAGTCATGCTTGGGAAGCCCAAACTGGCCTTAAAGGGGATGGTGCAATGTCCGGACATGATATGAAAGAACCCATGATGACCTATGATGGGTTCATGGGGCTGTTGAAAATCGGCGCGATTGTGTCGGCACTTGCGGCAATGCTTGTCATTTTGCTGATCAGCTGACCGGACGGCTCATGCGTATCAGCGTGCTGAAGGAACAGGCTGCGGGCGAAACCCGCGTTGCGGCCACCCCCGAAACGGTCAAAAAGTTCATCGGCCTTGGCGCCGACGTCGCGGTCGAGACAGGCGCCGGTGAAGGCGCGTCAATCTGCGACGCTGACTATGCCGCCGCCGGGGCCAGCATCGGTGCGCGTGCGGCGACGCTGAAGGGCGCCGACATTATTTTGGCGGTGCAGGGACCGGATCCCAAAGCGCTCAAGGGCATGGCTGACGGCGCATGGCTCGCGGCCGGGCTAAATCCCTTCGGCGAACGCGCCCGCGTTGACGCTTATGCCAAGCTGGGTATCGAGGCGCTGGCGATGGAGTTCATGCCGCGCATCACCCGCGCGCAATCGATGGACATATTGTCGAGTCAGGCGAATCTGGCGGGTTACAAGGCCGTTCTGATGGCTGCGAACGCCTATGGCCGCGGTTTTCCGATGATGATGACGGCGGCGGGTACGGTCAGCGCCGCCAAGGCGTTTGTCATGGGCGTCGGCGTCGCCGGGCTGCAAGCCATTGCCACCGCGCGGCGGCTGGGTGCACAGGTCAGCGCGACCGACGTGCGCAGCGCGACCAAGGAACAGATCCAATCGCTCGGCGCCAAGCCCATCTTCGTCGAAGCCGTCGCGGGTATCGAGGGCGAGGGCGCGGGCGGCTACGCCACCGAAATGTCCGACGCGTATAAGGCGGCGCAGGCCGAACTTGTCTCGTCACACATCGCCAAGCAGGACATCGTCATCACCACAGCACTGATTCCGGGACGTCCAGCGCCGCGCCTGATTTCGGACGCGCAGATCGCAACAATGCGCGCGGGCAGCGTGATCGTCGATATGGCGGCCGAAAGCGGCGGCAATGTCGAGGGCGCGGTCGCGGGCGAAACCGTCGTCCGCCACGGTGTGACCGTCATCGGTGCAAAGAACATCCCCGCCAGCCTGGCCGCCGATGCATCGGCGCTGTTCGCGCGCAACCTGTTCAACTTTCTGTCGGCATTCTGGGACAAGGACGCCGGGAAGCCCGTGCTGGACGACGAAATCGGGGTCGCCATCCGCCTGACGCAGGGCGGCAAGGTTGTTCATGAACGCCTGCTGGCCTGACGGAGACACATTATGGACTTCATCACAATCCTTTCCATCTTCGTGATGGCCTGTTTCGTCGGCTATTATGTCGTCTGGTCGGTCACGCCCGCGCTGCACACGCCGTTGATGGCAGTGACCAACGCGATTTCCAGCGTGATCATTGTCGGCGCGCTGGTGGCCAGCGCCGCCGCCGGGTCGGCCTCATCCAAATGGCTGGGCCTGCTCGCAGTGGTGATGGCCAGCGTCAACATTTTCGGCGGCTTTGCGGTCACCGAACGCATGCTCGCGATGTACAAGAAAAAGGACAAGTAGGGCATGGAACATGCAGTCATTCCCGCATGGGTCAGCCTTGCCTATCTGGCCAGCGGAGTCCTGTTCATTTTGGCATTGCGCGGATTGAGCTCGCCCGCGTCGTCGCGCAGCGGCAACCGGTTCGGCATGATCGGCATGGCCATTGCCGTGGCGACCACATTGCTGCTCAGCGCGCCGGTGCCGCCGGGCAATTTCTGGCCGCAGCCCAATCCCGATGATCTTTCAATCTTGGCGCAAATCATGGCGGCGATTGCCATCGGCGCGGTCATCGGCATCGTCACCGCACGGCGGATTGCGATGACCGACATGCCGCAACTTGTCGCCGCGTTTCACTCGCTGGTCGGCATGGCGGCGGTGCTGGTCGCGGCGGCGGCGTTCCTGAACCCGGAGGCGTTCCACATCGTCGGCGACAACGGCCTGATCAACCCCGTTTCGCGCATTGAAATGGGGCTGGGCGCGGCGATCGGCGCGATCACGTTCAGCGGATCGGTCATCGCCTTCCTGAAACTCGCGGGCAAAATGTCGGGCGCGCCGATCATG
>JBEGPL010000376.1:0-3989 GCA_041181445.1 Pseudomonadota bacterium | reverse complement strand
GCTGACGGCGATATTCAGCCTCGAAAAAGGTGACATCCTCGCGCGCGCTGTCAATGTCGACGCCCGAGTTCTGAAATTCGGTTTCCAGCCCGACGACACGAACCTGCGCCGACGCGATGCTGGCGTTCGCCTGGGCAATAGCTATCCGGTATGGTGCGGGGTCCAGCCTGAACAGCAAGTCGCCGGCCTTGACCTGTTGGTTTTCGCCAACGCGCACTTCGACAATGCGCCCGCCGACTTCGGCACTGACCGATAATTTATCCTGTTGCACATAGGCATTGTCGGTGGTCACGATATGCTCATTGGCCACCCAATACCATGTCACGCCGCCAATCAGCAGCAACGGGACGAGCGCCATCAGCACATATTTGCGCCACCGGCCGGTGCGCACTGCTGGCGGCGTGTCCATGGGGGTCGCCAGCGGCGATGCCGCGTCGGTCACGATCCGGGGATCACGCTCAGCCATTTGACACCATCGCCGTTTCGGGCTTGCGCGCCAAATTCTGGCGCATCCGTTCGAGCAGGTCGAACATCGCGCGCTGGTCGGATGCGGCGAAACCCTCAAAGGCCTCGACAAACATATCTTCGGCCAACGGGCGAAGCTGGACCATCAGCGCCTCGCCCCGCTGCGTCAGATGCAGCCGCCACGCGCGGCGATCCTGCGGGTCGGCGCGGCGTTCGACCATGTCGGCTTCCTGCAAACGGTCGATCATCCGGCCAACGGTAATCGGCTCAACCTCCAGCAATTCTGCCAGCCCGCCCTGGTTGATGCCTTCATGGCGGCGGATGAGGGTCAGCACCTGCCACTGCGGGCGGGTCACACCAATGGCCCGCGCGCGCGCATCAAACGCGCGCCGCACGAGGCGGGTCAGATCGGACATGGCGGCGATGATTTCGGCTTCCATAAGCCACTATATAATAGCAATGCTTATTAAAAGCAAGCTTGGTATAGCTGTATGCCAAGACATGGGCCCGCGACCACGCCGGCGGGACGCGTGCGGAAGGCAGTGGAGGACTCAGCCGCTGGAAAACTATTTTACCGCAGTTCCCCCAACACGACGTCGGTATGCTCGCCCAGCCGGGGCGTTGGGCCTTGCACCGCGCCGTGGGTCTTGGAAAACCACGCCGGGGTTCCGGGAAAGCGCATCGGACCCACCGCGCTGTCGACCGTTTCGAAAAACCCCACAGCCTCCAGATGTTCATTGTCCATCAGCTCTGCCGGTGAGCGCAGCGGCGCAGCGGGGATTTGCGCATGATGTGGATCGCCTCGGCTTCCAGCCGTTCGAGATGGGTGAGGGTGCGGGTCATGGCCTCTCCATTGTGTCACTCGCGCCGGGCTGCAAGCAAGGAAAACTGTCGCACGCAAAACATCGCCATGGCAGCAGGTCAGCCTAGCCCATTGTCCAGCCCGGCCGCATGTTTCGCCGCAATAGAGTCAAAGGTCAGCGATGGGCACTTGGGACGCAAATTTTCGTCGCAGCCATTGGCGAACGGACTGATATGAAGGATCCGAGTCGAAGGGGGAGCGATGCGATGAACGCCGATCAAGCCTATGCCGAACTGGAGCACGCGAGCAAAACGGCCGGGCCGCAGCCGGGCGCGACATCGCGTGCGCCGGGCAAGTCGCGCCGCAGTCTTGAGCCCAGCATCAACCGGGGCTATCTGGTCCTCCGGCGCTGGACCGCCATATTGGCGATAGCTCTGGCCCCGATATTGGCGGCTGCCAGCGGGGCCGGGCTCAATCCGTCGATCAGCCATTATTATTTTTTGCCCGGCAATTGGACCCGCGACCTGTTTGTCGGCACGCTGTGCGCGATCGGCTTTGTGCTCTATTTCTACAAAGGTTATTCGAACACCGAAGACTGGCTGCTCAGCATCGCCGGCATCGCGGCGGCGGGCGTTGCCTTTTTCCCGATGACCGATCCGGCGCTGGGGTGCAAAACCTATCCGGCCTTTTGGTGGGTTCACGGCGCTTTCGCCGGGACGCTGTTTGTCATGATCGCCGCCGTGTGCTGGTTTACGTCCGAAAAGACGCTCAAATTGCTCAACGACGAACGGCGGCAGGCCCAATTTCGCTGGTCATACCGCGTGCTCGGGGCGTCGATGGCGGCGGCGCCCGCCACCATTTTTGTCCTCCACAAATTGTCGGGCCTCGACACATGCCCGTCCGATGGCGCTCCGGCTTCAAAGGCGATCTTCTTCGTCGAAGCCGCCGGGATCACCGTGTTCGCCATCTATTGGCTCATGAAAAGCCGCGAGATTGCCGAAATCATCAAGCAGCCAAAGCGGGCAGAGGCATAGTCCTTTTTACGCCCTATCCGGTAGCAGCGGTCTCGGATAACGTCACAGCTTTTGCCGTGCCGCGCGCCTTGATCGCATCATACTCAGCCTCATATTTGGGGCGCATCGAACGGCATGCAGCACCCTGTCTGTCAGTCGGCCTTCGCCAGCCAGATTTCGGTTTCATGTGCGACAAAAGCCCATTCCGGGGTTGCGCGCAACCGTTCGAGCAAGGCAGAGAAAGCGGGTTCCGCAACCTTGGAAAATTCAAACCAGGTTAAAAAATCAAAGTCGCCGCCGAGGTCGCGGCAGTGGAACAGCTGGCGTGCAATCGCGGGCAGATAATCCAATCCGATTTCCATGTGGTGAGACCGGGCATAAATGTCGCGGCGCTCGTCTTGCGCCAGGGCCCACCAGCGCTCTGATTTGCGGATCGGAATCAGCACGGCGCAATCGCGGCATATATCGTCCGCACCTTCATTTGCGGCGATCAGTTGCGCGCGTTCATCAGCCGTCGTGTAGCGCAGGCTGCTCGCCGTGCCCGACAGCGACCATGACGCGCCGGCATGCAATGGGTCGTGGGACTTGGTCAAAAAATCGGCGTGCGCGACTGTTTCTCCCTTGACGCCTACAATCCGGGTGACGCGCCACGGGCCGATATGTCCCCCGGCATGAAACCATGTGCGGGTGCCGCGCAGCGATGCTGCGTCGTCGTGCGTATCGGGGGGTCCATTGTGCACATACGGCATTCGGCCCGGTGGCCAAATCGGTTACACGCTTGCGCAGCAACACGCCGCCCATCCCGCGTTCGGGGCCGGCCGAGATATAGCGTGTGTCGTCGCCCTGCGGCGGTTCGACCTTGATCACGTCGGCGCCATTGTCGGCCATGATCTGGGTCGCATAGGGGCCCATGACCATCGCCGTCAGGTCGACCACGCGCACCCCCGAAAGCGGGCCTTTGGATTTTGCGGACGGTTTCATGCCTTGCTCCTGTGTCAGGGTCAGGATCTGTTAAATCCCGAAGGCGTTGTTGACAGGTCCTGACCCTAGCCCCGGCGGCTAGCCAATCGCACGGGCGGATTCCAGCACTATTGCGGAATCGGCGCGGAGTATCGGCCCCGCGTTGGTTGCCCTGCCCGCGCGGCGCTGCTAGCCCGACGCAGAGGAGAGTAAATGCCGATGGACTTCGCCCTGACCGACGACCAGCAGACGATCCGCGACGCGGTGCTGAAACACTGCGCGCAATTCCCCGACGAATATTGGCTGGAGCGTGACCGTGAAGGGGTTTTTCCGGCCGATTTCTATGCGTCGATGGCCGACGCCGGCTGGCTGGGCATCGCCATGCCCGAAAGCTGCGGCGGTGCTGGCCTTGGCATCACCGAAGCCGCGATCATGATGCAGGCGGTCGCGGAATCGGGCGGCGGCATGACCGCCAGTTCGTGCATCCACGGCCCGGTGTTCGGGCTGGAACCCGTGATCCTGTTCGGCACGCCCCAGCAGCAGCAACGCATGATCCCGCCGGTGGTCGCGGGCACCGAAAAAATGTGCTTCGCCGTCACCGAACCCAACACCGGGCTCGACACCACCAGCCTGAAAACGCGCGCCGAACGCGTCGATGGCGGATACCGCGTCAACGGCGAGAAAATCTGGATCACTAACGCGCATGTCGCCGACAAGATGTTGCTGATCGCGCGCACGACCCCGCTGGA
>JBEGPL010000375.1:0-6738 GCA_041181445.1 Pseudomonadota bacterium | reverse complement strand
GATTCCAAGGCCCCAATGTCCGTTTGAGTTCGCTATGTTCGCTTTCGCGCTGAACCTGCGCGACCGTCTTGCGCGCCATGATGCGGGCCAAGAAACCTCCCGCTTGCTGCGTTGCCATTTTGTTATCCTCCCGGTGACCCTAAGGTCGCGAGACTAGCCGCTAATCGCGCCAGCGCAACTTAATTTCGCGGCCTTTCCGGCCACTTTGCGGCTCACCGAACGGTAAAGCGGATCTGGTCGATCATCCGGCCGCCCGGGTCGACCAGCGTCAGCCGGTGGGCGCCCGGCAGCATCGGCAATTGCACCCCGCCGACAGCCCCGGATGCGCCCGCCGCCGCATCGCCCAATGCCTTGCCGTCGAGCAGCAGGCGGTGGCCCGCGCTGGCCCCGGCGACCACGACCGCCAATTGTTGCTGCCCCGGCGGGATGTCGGGGTCGCGGGCATAGACGCTGCCCGACACCGGGTTGACGATGCGCGGGCGGCGCGCGGCGGCGGGCACGGCGGCCTGTGCCGACTGGCCGGTGCCGCGCAGAAAATATTCGCGGCGCGGCGGTTCGCGCGTGCCGTCGAGCGTCACCATGCGCGCCTCGACCCCCGGCGGCGGCGGCGGCGCCTTGCCCGGCCGGTCGGCGTGGAGCGCCAGCATCACGTCGCGCCACACCGGCGCCGCGCCGCTGGTCCCCGACACCGCGCGCATCGAATCGCCCTCCAGATTGCCGACCCACACCGCGACAGTGAAGCGGTCGGAAAAGCCGACGCACCAATTGTCGCGCATCGCCTTTGACGTGCCCGTTTTGGCCGCCGCCCAGAACGGCAGGCGCAGCGCCGAATCGACGCCAAAGCTGCCCGCGCGCGCCGACGCGTCGGCCAAAATGTCGGACGTTATGAACGCCGCTTCCGCCGAAAGCACGCGGCGCGGGGCGGTGCGCGGGTCGCCCGCCGTCATCCGCACCGGCGCGAACAGGCCGCCGTTGGCCAGCACGCGAAAGGCATTGGCCTGTTCGACCAGCGACACTTCAGCCGACCCGAGCGCCAGGCTGAAGCCATAATATTCGCCGTCCTCGCTCAAACCATGATAGCCCAGATCCCACAGTCGGTCGCGAAACGCCTGGACATCGCCCAGCAGCAGCGCGCGCACCGCGGGGACGTTGAGCGAGCCCGCCAGCGCATGGCGCACCGACACCGGCCCCTTGAAGCTGTGATCATAATTTTTGGGCACATAGAGCCCCGACGCCGTGTCGAGTTGCACCGGCGAATCGTCGAGGATCGACGCGGCGGTCAGCCAGCCCTGTTCGATCACCTGCGCATAAAGATGCGGTTTCAGCGTCGATCCCGCCTGTCGCCGCGCGCGCGCGCCGTCGACCGACGACGCCGTCGATTGCAGACCGACGCCGCCGACATAGGCCAGCACGTCGCCGGTGACATTGTCGAGCACGACCACCGCGCCGTCGCGCGCGCGGTCGCTGCCCAGCCCGGTCAGTTGCCGCCGCAGCGCCCGCACTGCCAGCACCTGCACCCCTCTGTCGAGCGTGCTGGTCACGCGCATGCCGGGGCGGGTGAGCAGCCGCACCGCCAGATGCGGGGCCAGTGCCGGGTCGATCCGCGCGCCGCGTTCGGAGGTCGCCAGGTTCGCCGCCGCCAGCATCAGGCTCTTGCACCGGTCGCTCGCCGCCGCGGCATGCGCCAGTCGGCACGCGCGCCGCCCCAGCACATCGGGCTGCGCCCCCGGGTTGGGCAGGATTGCCGCGAACAACAGCGCGTCGGTGCGGTTCATCGCCGCCGGTTTTTTGGCAAAAAAGGTGTGCGCGCCCGCGCCGATGCCCTGCGCCTCGCCGCGCAGCGGCGCGAGGTTGAGATAGGCCTCCAAAATCTGGTCGCGGCTCCAGTTCGACGTCAGGTGCTGCGCCGCGCGCATCTGGCGCAATTTCTGCAGCGTGCCGCGCCTCCCCGGCCGGGCCAGTTCAGGGGCCAGAAAAGCGGCAAGCTGCATCGCGATGGTCGAGGCACCGCGCCCGCGCCGTCCCTCCAGCCGTGCGCGCACCGAACCGCCGACCGCCATCCAGTCGACCCCGCCATGCGCGGTGAAACGCCGGTCCTCCGCCGCGATCACCGTGTCGCGGGTCAGCGGGGCAACGTCAGCCAGCGCTGTCCACGCCATCCGCCGCCGCTGAAAATCGACCCGCTCACTGTCGATGATCCGGCCGTCACGATCATACAGCCACGCCTCGCTGGGCTGCCACGCGGCGCGCACATCGGCATAGGCGGGCATCGGCGGCGGCGCGGTCACCCACAGCGCAGCGCTGACCAGCGCCAGCAGCAACAGCGCGGCGGGCCACGCGATGCGCCAGCCCCATGCACGCCGCGCGCGCGGATCTGGCACCCGGCGGCTGATCATCACCATCGCGGACCGCGCCTTTCCGGCCGGATCAGCGCAGCGCCACGGTCAGCGGCGCGTTCGGCCATTGCGCACGAATTTCGGGCGAATACATCGCCTCCACCCGTGTCGCGGGCAGGGTGAAGCGCCCCGAACCGTTCAACCGCATGACATATTCGATGCTGTGCGTGCCGCCGTCCATCCATTCGAAATAGGCGCGCCACGCATCATTGCCGCGTTCGGTGTAGCTGGGCCAGCTATCCGAGCCGTCGGCTTCGCGCGCCAGCAGCTCGGACTGGCCGCCAAGCGCGCTGATCACGGTCGCACCGGGCGGGACCGGATCGTTGATCACCACCCAGCTACGTCCGGCGGCGGCGGTCACTTCGATCCGCACCTTGACCACGTCGCCGCGCGACCATTGGCCCGCGACCTTGGCCGACACCGGCGTCACCGTCTTTTTGATCTTGTACCCGGCGTTGAGCGGCTGGGTCAGCGGCACCGCCGCGCGCACGCTGACAAAGGCCCATGGCCCCGCCGCGCTGTCGTGGCGCAGCGCCAGCGACCCGGCGCTGAGCGGCAGCGACAGCGGTGCGGCATCGGCGGGCATCGGCCAGCTTTGCACGGCATCATTGCCGTTCAGCGACGCGCGCGTCGTGCCGCCGACCGCCACCGCTGGATAAGCGGCGGCAAAGCGCCGCACCAGCACCGCGCCCCATGCATTCGCCGGGGTCGTGTCCCAATGGCCGCGTTCCTGCCGCTGGGCGATGCCGACCATCATCTTGCCCGCGTCATCGTCCCAACCCTTTTGCCCGAGCACAGCGTCGAGCGCGCGGATCGCCATTTCGTCGCCGCTGACCATCATCCACCATGGCGCGCGATCACTGTCGGCCAGGTCGAGCCGCGTGCCTTCATAGACCAGCCGCTTGCGCAGTTCACCCTCGGCCACGCCGCGCAGCTTGGCGGCGTTCGACAGCCCCGGTGTGCGTTCGATCGCGACCAGCCAGTCGGCCAGCGCGGTCGTCGCCATATCGGCCGGCGCGATGTCGGCGGCGTTCATCAGCGATACGCTCGACGCATTGTTGCGCGCCAGCGCGCCCAGCGCGGCGATCCGCACCAGCCGCCGGTCATATGGCCCCAGCCGGTCGGCGCCCAGCCGCCCGTCGACCACGCCCTGCAGCGCCTTGATCATCGCTTTCTTCGGCTCATCGGGCAGTTTCAGCCCCGACGCCGCCGTCATGCTGAGCACATAGGCGGTGAGTTCGGGCGACCCGTCGAGCATGGCCGAGGGGAAATAGCGCAGCAGCCCGTCGGCATCGAGATAGGTTGGCAGCGCTTCCGCCAGCACCGCCCATCCGGCGACATCGTCAGCCACCACGATCCGCGACAGCCGCTGTTCAAAGCAGTTGTAGGGATAGATCGCCATATAGTCGCGCACGCCGGACAGGGGCGGCGCGAGGCTGTCGGACAGGCGAATGTCGACGCTGGCCCCTGCCAGCGCGCCTTCGGGCGGGGCCACCGGGATCATCGTGTCGGCGCCGACACGGACCAACGATGCGGCCCAAACCTCGGTTGGAACCGCCGCGATGACATCCTGTGTCACCGCGATCCGGTCGGCGGTCTTGCCCTTGGCCCCGGTGGCCGACACCGTCCAGGTCAGCGTCCCCGCATCGGGCGGCGCATCGACCGCCCAGCTGACCGGCATCGCGCCGCCCGCCGGGATCGTGATCGTCTGCGGCGCAGTCGCGGGCACGCTGGTCGCGGCATTGCCCGCCAGCGCGACAGCGGCGCTTGCGGTCACCGTCATCGCCTTGTCGGTGCCGTTGCGCAGCGTGAACAGCGCGTCATAATGGTCGCCAGTGCGCACCAGCGGCGGCAGTCCGGCAAAGATCGACAGATCCTGCACCGTCTGGACCGCGCTTTGGCCGGTGCCGAACAATTGCGACCCCGACGTCGCGATGGCGACCAATTTATACGACGTCAGACTGTCGGCAAAGGGCACGTCGACCTTTGCCTGCCCCTTGGCGTCGAGCGGCACGCGGCCTTTCCACAGCAGCACCGGGCGGAAATCTTCGCGCGACAGGCCCGACAGGTCGCCGCCGCCACCGCCGCCCGCCGCGACGGCCTTGCGGCCATAATGGCGTTTGCCGACGACCTGCGTCTGCGCGGTCGATGTCAGCACGTCGAGCGTGCGCGCGCCCATCATCGCGTCCAGCACGTCCCAGCTTTCATTGGGAGCGAGTTGCAGCAGAGCCTCATCAACGGCCGCGAACGCGATTTCGGTCCCAGCCGGGGCCTTGCCGCCCGGGCCCGTCACCGCGACGCTGACCTTTGCCGTTTCGCGCACGGCATAACGCGTCTTGTCGGGGGTCACCTTGACGCCCAGCATATGGCCTTCCCAGCCGACCTTTACCCGCGCAATACCGATGCGGTAACTGGGCTTGGCCAGGTCGACCAGCGCGGTCGGCGGTGCGGCTTCGGACGTGGTGATGTCAAACCCCACCGCGCGCTTCATCTTGCGCAGCCAGCCCTCATCGCCGGTCACGCGTCCGCGCACCGCCATGACCGAGACATAGACGTCGGGGGCATAGCTGCCCGGCATCGGCACTTCGACGACCGGGTTTTTGCCCGACAGCGGCACGACAAAGCTCGACAGCACGCCTTCGCGTTCGACGGTCACCAGCCCGGTGGCCTCGCGGAACGGCATGCGCACCTGGAACCGCGCCTTTTCGCCGGCCTTGTAGTTCGCCTTTTCGGGGACGACGTCCATCCGGTCGCCATTGTCGCCGCCGAACCACCAGTCTTTTTCGCCCGCCAGCCACACCGACCGCACCGCGCGCGCGACATTGCCGTCGCGGTCGGTCGTTGTCGCGACCACGGTCACCTCGCCCGACGTGCCCGCGTTGATCGCGCACGCCGCCAGCCCGTCCTTGCCCGTGCGCGCTGCACATCCGGCGGCCAGTTTTTCGGTCTTCATCTGGTTGTCATAGGCATAAAAACCGCCGATCAACCGCCGCCGCGCGGTCACCACCTGGCGGCTGAACAATTGCACATCGACGCGCTGGCCCGCGATCCGTTTGCCATCGAGGCCGACCGCCGCGAATTTGAGCCTGAGGTCGCTGTCGCGCATCAGCCAGCCATCGGTGGTTACGCCCAGACGAACCGCCGACGGATGCAGCATGATCCTGCGCCCGGTCGTCAGCGTCTGGCCATTGGCGTCTTCATAATCCATTTCGACCGTCATCGCCGTGGGTTCGACCACCGGCTCGCCGATCGCGATATTCGCCTTGGCGGTGCCGTCGGCGCCCAGCGTGAAGGGCAGGGTTTGCGACAGCGGCAGCGGCGGTTCGGGAACTTCGCCATCATCGTCGAGCGCGATCACGCCCGCCGTCACCGGCTGGCCGCCGAAATCCCAATTGTCAAAGCCGTCGGGCGTCGCAGAGCTGGTGTCGAACGCGGTGCGGATGGCGACCGGCAGCGCGCCCGCGCCGCCGCCCGACAAATAGCCGACGAACAGCGACAGCGGCACCGACGCCGGTCTGACCAGCGCCTCTTTGGGCCCGCTAATTTCGGCCTTCATTGTCGGCAGCCGATATTCGTCGACGCGCACCGATTGGCCCGAATAGCGCGAGCTGTCCTTGCCGTCCTCGCCCCTGGTGATGAAATTCAGGTCATAGTCGCCCATCGGCGCCGATTTGGGGACGTCCCAGCGCGATTCGCCGACGCCGTCCGCGCCAATGGCAAAGGGCACCGAAAATTGGGTGTCGGACCCGCGATGGATCAGCTTGAGCGACCCCGCCATCGGCTCGCCGAACGCAAAGCCCGCGCCGACCGGACGGCGCAACAGATGCTTCATGTTGACGCTCTCACCCGCCTTGACCAGCGCGCGGTCGAATATCGTGTGCAGCGTGTCTTCGCGTGCGGACCAGCCATAGGGCATGTCAAAATCAAAGGGGCGGATGCCCTGACCCCATTCGGTGAGCGTAAAGCTCATGTCGTCGCCCGACCGCGCGGAGATCATCATCGGCCCATCGCTGCTGCCATTGGTGCAATCGCCGCCATAGGTTTCGGGTTCGGGCAGCCCCGCCGTGATCATCAGCCGCCCGCTGGCATCGGCGGTGCCGCGCGCCATCTCCCGGCCGGTGCAACTGTCGGTGACGCGCACATCGGCACCCGCGACCGGCCGGCCGGTGTCGAGCGCCGTGACCCACGCGAGCGAGCTTTCGCGGCCCCATTTGAAATGCACCGCCATGTTGGTGACGAGCGCGCCCGCAATCACATAGCGGGTCGCCGGACGGCCGAGCAGCGCCGCGCCGAGTTGCGGACTGGCAAGCTGGACAACATAGAATCCGGGCGCTTTCAGCGG
>JBEGPL010000374.1:0-2585 GCA_041181445.1 Pseudomonadota bacterium | reverse complement strand
GTGGGACTCCCTGTCTGTGTCACCTGGATCATGAGCCAATCTTGCTGGCGGGCGACTCTGCGTCCGACATGGCTTCTTGATTGCGCCTCTCTTTATTGTATACAAATGGCAACGGTCAAGCCGATTTGGAGAGAGATGGTGTCACGCGCGTCCGATCAGGCCTATGCCCGCATCCGTGCGATGATCCTGTCGGGCGAGCTCAGCCCCGGCACGCACATCCGCGAAGAGGCGCTGGCCGAGCTATGCGGGGTGTCGCGCACGCCGGTCCGTGACGCGCTACGCCGGTTGGAGGCCGAGCTTTTCATCGAACGCAACGATGCCCAGCGCAGCTTTGTCGCCGACTGGTCGCTCGACGATATCGAGGATGCCTTTGTGCTGCGCGCCATGCTGGAGGGGCTGGCCGCGTCGCGCGCGGCGGCGCGGATCAATGCCGAACAACTGGCGCGCCTGACATGGCTGAACGCTGCGATTGAGCTGGCGGTGACGGCGTCGCCGCCCGACATTCAAACCTTTCTGGAACGCAACCGCGAATTTCATGCCATCATCCTTCAGGCCGCCGGGTCGGCGCGGCTGACCAACATATTGTCGCGGATCATCGAGCAACCGGTGGTGTGGCGCACCGCGCAAAATTATGACCGCGAAAATCTGATGCGATCGTGGCGCGAGCATGACGAACTGCTGTCCGCCTTTGGCCGCCGCGATAGTCGCTGGGCGGAGACTATCATGGCCGGACATATCCGCCGCGCCTATCATGCCTATGCCGATGCCCACCGCGTGCAACGGAGCCGGAGCGACGCGGCAGCGGCATAAGCCGTGCTTGATTTTGTATACAAATATGCGAAAGTCATCATATGGCACGCCAATCGATCGAAATTGTCGAGGTCGGCCCGCGCGACGGGCTGCAAAATGAAAAAACGCTGATCGGCACGGCGGACAAGCTGGCGCTGGTCGACCATGCACTGGCCGCAGGCGCGCGCCGGATCGAAGTGACCAGTTTCGTCAATCCCAAGAAGGTCCCGCAAATGGCGGATGCCGAAGACGTCTGTGCCGGCCTGCCCGTGCGCGGCGACGTCACCTATATCGGTCTGGTGATGAACGAACGCGGCGCCGACCGCGCAATTGCCACCGGCCGCATCGACCAACTCGGCGCGGTGTGCGTCGCGACCGACCGCTTCGCGATGGCCAATCAGGGCCAGCTGAGTGACGAATCGGTCGTCGCGGCCACGCGCATCATCGCCATGGCCCATGCCGCCGGGCTGAGCGGACAGGCCACGATTGCGGCATCATTCGGCTGTCCGTTCGAGGGCGAGGTCGCCGAGGACCGCGTCGTCGCGATGGCGTCGCGGCTGGCCGAAGCAGGCGCGGCAGAGATTGCGCTGGCCGACACGATCGGCGTCGCCAACCCGGCGCATGTGGCGCGGCTGGTCGAACGTGTCCGCCACGCGATCAATCCGCTCCCGGTCCGCGTCCATTTCCACAACACGCGCAATACCGGCCTTGCCAATGTGTGGGTCGCCGTGGCCGCGGGGGCGATGACGGTCGATGCCGCACTGGGCGGACTGGGCGGTTGTCCTTTTGCACCGGGTGCAGCGGGCAATGTGCCGACCGAGGACGTGGTTTACATGCTCGAACGTGCCGGCATCGGCACCGGGCTTGATCTGGATCGGCTGGTCGCGGCAAGCGGCTGGCTGAGCGGTGTCATGGGACGAAAACTGCCGGGGATGGTCGCGCTTTCGCCGCCCTTCCCCGCCGCAGCTTAAAGGAGAGGTCAGACTATGGGGTATCGCCTGGGCGTCGATGTCGGCGGCACATTTACCGATTTGCTGCTGTTCAACACGGCGACCGGCGCGTTTTGGCGGCACAAGACGCCGTCGACCCCGCACGACAGCAGCGAGGGCATTTTGAACGGCGTCAACGCCGTCTGTGCCAGTGCGGGCGTTTCGGCCGATGCCATCGATTATTTCCTGCACGGCACCACGGTCGCAACCAATGCCGTGCTGGAGGGGAAAGGCGCGCGCGTCGGGCTGGTGACCACCGACGGCTATCGCCACATCATGCAGATTGCGCGCAGTTTTGTCCCCGGCGGCCTTGCCGCGTGGATCATCTGGCCGAAACCGACGCCGCTCGCCGCGCTGGAAGACACGGTGACGGTTGCGGGACGGATGAATGCCGATGGCGGCGAAGTCCGCCCGCTCGATGATGACAATATCCGCGGCGCGCTGACCCGCTTGAAATCGCAGGGGGTCGAGGCGATCACGGTCAGCCTGATCAATGCCTATGCCAACGGCGCGCACGAAAGCCGCGTCGGCGAACTGGCCGCCGAAATCATGCCCGGCCTGCCGATTTCGCTATCCCACGAAGTGCTGCCCGAAATGCAGGAATATGAACGCACGTTGACGACGGTCGCCAACGCCGCCGTGCGCCCGGTGGTCGGCAAATATGTCGCCAATCTGCGCGAGAAGCTGGCGATTGCGGGGATGCGCGGCAAATTGTCGCTGCTGCGCTCCGACGGCGGGTTGATGTCGGCTGAAAAGGCGGAAACGCAGCCGGTCAACATATTGATGTCGGGCCCGGCGGGCGGCGTC
>JBEGPL010000373.1:0-4343 GCA_041181445.1 Pseudomonadota bacterium | reverse complement strand
GCTGGTCCGCTGGCGCCAGGGGATGCGCGGCGATCAGCTCAGCGGCTTTTCGGCGGGTCGGCAGGATGCGGCCGCGACCCGGCTGGCGGGGTTTGGCGCGATGCCGCGCTATGTGGAAACGACGCGCGCGGGGTTGATGCGGGTCGATGCCGGACCCGATGTCAAAGCGACGCTGGCGGGGTGGGGCATCGACGTGCGCGATCCAAGCTGCGACCGCGACCTGTTCGACCATGTGGCCGCGCTGCCGCCCCATCTGTTCCGCCATGGCGGCGTGCCGCGATCAATGATCCGCGCGGCAGCGGTCGGCTGGGCCGCGCCCGAGGTGCTGGGCGAGGCACGGCGCGGTTATCAGGCGGCGGACTGGTACGAAGGCGCAACCGCGCATCGCGGCTGGCTTGCCGAACAAATTGCCGCAGTCCGCGATTTTCCCGAAGCGGACCGGTTGATCGACGGCGACCGTCTGGCCGGGCTGGTCGCGGCATGGCCGACGTCGGGCTGGCACGACCGCGCCACCATCGAAGCCTATCGCACCGCGCTGTTGCGCGGCGTTTCAATGGGCCATTTCATGCGCCGCGCGTCGGGCTCGAACCGCTAGAGTCGGTCTGCTTTCGACGGAATTATCACTCATCCGTTCGTGGTGAGGAAAGACTGAGCGAAGCGAAGGCTTGTCTCGAACCACCAAGCACCGCGTCGCGGTCCTTCGAGACGGGCTTTCAGCCTTCGGCTTCAATCCCTCCTCAGGACGAACGGACCTATAAGCGTGCGCCGAACCGAAACGGAAAAACCCTAACCCTGTTCGGCATAGGCGGCGAGCGGTGCCGCCGGACCCGTCTGGGTCATGATCGCGCGGGTGCGAAAGAATCGCGTCAGCCCGGCGTCGCCCATGCGCGATGGCCCCATGCCCGAAAATTTGAACGCGCAATTTTCGGCGTCCCACACCCCGGCGGTCAGCGAGCCGTCGTTGATCGACACCGCGCCGACGTCGAGCCGCGCGGCAATGGCTTCGCACGCCGCGACATCGCCGATGACCGCTGCCGAAAGTCCGTAAACACTGTCGTTGGCCATCGCGATGGCTTCTTCGACATCGTCATACAGCGTGACCGGAATGACCGGGCCGAATGTTTCCTCGGCCACGATCGCCATGTCCTGTGTCACGTTGGCCAGCACCGTCGGCGCCAGATATTTGCCGCCGCCCAATGTTTCGACCTTTCCGCCCGCCAGCACGCGCGCGCCGGCCGCGACCGCGGCGTCAATCTGTTCCTGCACCTTGGCGGCCTGCGGGGCAAAGATGAACGGGCCGATGTCGCCGTCGGATATGTCGGGATAGTTGAACCGTACCTGTTGTGCCGCATCAGCCAGCGTCGCCAGAAATCGTTCGCCGATGCTGCGGTGGACATAAAGCCGCTCGATCGACTGGCACGCCTGACCATTGGCGGACACGCTGGCGCGCAGGGCAATCGCCGCAGCGACATCCGGGTCGGCGGACGGCAGGACGATCATCGGGTCCTTGCCGCCCAGTTCCAGATTGGCGGGAATGAAGGCGGCGGCGGCGGCCTCGGCCACTTTGCGCCCCGTCGCGACCGAACCGGTGAAGCAGATATAATCGACATTGGCGACCAGCGCGCGGCCAGTGTCGGCGTCGCCCTCGACCACTTCGACGACGGCGGCGAGTTCGGGCACATCGGCAATCGCGCGGCGCAGATGCGGGATGAAGCGCGGCGTCACTTCCGATGGTTTGATCAGCGCGGCGCTGCCCGCCATCAGCGCGGGAACGGCGTCGATCAGCCCCAGCAACAGCGGGAAATTCCACGGCGCGATCGCCCCGAACAATGTGTAGGGGATGTGCCGGTTGCTGATCTTGACCGTCGGATTGGCGCTTTGCACGCCGTGCAGGTCGAGCCCGGCGATGATCGCCGGTGCACTCGCTGCCCAGCGTTGCACCGTGCCGACCACGCCCCACAGTTCGACATTGGCAATCGCCTGCCGCCCGGTGTCGGTGGCCAGCGCGCCGGTGATCGCCGGGGCATGCGCCTGGAGCGCGTCGGCAAAGCGCAGCAAGACCGCCGCGCGGCCTTCGGCGCCCAATGCGAGCCATGCCGGCTGGGCGGCGCGCAGCCGACGGGCGGCTGCGGCGATGGCATCGGCGCTGGCGGCTTCGATTTGATAGTCGACCTGACCGGTGCGGGGGTTGCGAACGTCGATGGTCATGGCTTTGGCTCCGGAGTCAGGAAGGCGTTGATTTCATGCAGGTCGGCGATGCGGCTGACAAGGCCCTGCGTCGAACCATGGGCGCGCAAATGGCCGAGCAGATCGGGCGCCAGCCGCATAAAACCGTGGAGCAGCAGCAAGGGATGCAGCGCCACCGCATAACCCAGGTCGGCAAGTTCGGCCGCGCTGTGCACCGGCGATACGCCGCCTTCGACCAGATTGTGGACGAGCGGAAATTCATCGCCGAGCGCGGCGCTGATGGCCGCCATTTCGGCGACGCTTTCCGGTCCTTCGATGAAAATCAGGTCGGCGCCGGTTTCGGCATAGAGCTGGGCGCGGTCGAGCGCGGCGTCGAACCCCTCGATGCTGCGCGCGTCGGTGCGCGCGACGATCAGCGTGTCGGCGTGGCGGCGCGCGTCGAGCGCGGCCTTGATCTTGTCGGCATGTTCGGCCGCCGGAATGACCGCCTTGTCCGCCATGAAGCCGCAGCGTTTGGGAAACAACTGATCCTCCAGCTGGAGCGCGTTGGCCCCCGCCGCCTCAAACTGGCGCACCGTGCGGGTGACATTGTCGGCGTTGCCGAACCCGGTGTCGGCGTCGACGAACATCGGCAGGTCGGACACTTCGCGGATGACGCTCACCGCCTGCGCGACTTCGGTTGCGGTGACCAGGCCCATGTCGCGGCGACCGTAGCGCGCCATTGACAGCGCGCCGCCCGACAGGAAGGCACACGGAAATCCCGCCGCCTCGACCAGCTTGATCGACAGCCCGTCCCACACGCCGGGCAGCGACAGCGGGGCGCCGCGGCGATAGGCGGGAACGACCCGCGAAAGCGCGGCGTGGCGCGTCATGGCCCTGTTATCCCTGACCCGGAAAATGGCTGGCGTGGTTGGCGAGATAATAATCGGCGATCTCTTCGCGTGTCGCCCACCACACGCCGGGCAGCGACCGTGCATGCTGAATAAATTCGCGCAGCGCGCGGACGCGGTGCGCCCGGCCCGACACGTGCGGATGGATACCGACGTTCATGATCCGCGCCGATTTTTCACCTTCGGCATAGAGGACGTCGAGTTCCTCGATCAACGCGTCGCGGAACTGGTCGGTGGTGAAATTCTTGCGCGTGATGAATGTGAAATCATTGATCTCGTTCGAATAAGGCGTCGACACGATCGGCCCGTGCGGCGTGCGCAGCAGATAGGGTTGATCATCGTTCATGATGTCGCAGTAAAAGGTGCAGCCATATTCGGCCAATATGTCGGCGGTCTGCAATGTCCCGCGCAGCGACGACGACAGCCAGCCCCTGGCCTTGCGGCCGACGAATTTTTCATATTGGTCGAGGCTGCGCAGCACAATGTCGCGTTCCTGCGCGGGCTGGTGCGCGAAATCGGTGAGCAGTTCGCCTTGTTCCCAATTGTGCGCGAGCAGTTCCCAGCCGCGCTCCAGACAGGCATCGACCATCGCCTTGCGCCGTTCGAACGTGACGGCATTGGTTGTGCAGCTCGCCTTGACGCCCAGTTCGTCGAACAGGTCGTACAGCCGCCAGATGCCGACGCGCTGGCCATATTCCCGCCAGCTGAAATTGGGAAAGTCGGGTGTGTTGCCGGGCAACACATCGGGCAGGATTGCGGGACCGCCGGCATAATAGGCCCGGTCGGTATCCTTGGTCAGGTCCCATGTTTCCAGATTGAACGTCAGGATCAGCGCGACGCGCGCACCGTTCGGCCATTTGAGCGGCGCCCGCTGGCTGATTGGCACATAGTCATAGTCCATACTGACGCTCCCCTTGCCGTTCGATCTGCCGACCTTTGGCGCTGGCACGGCGCCGCAACCATGATGCCGCGCCCCGTTCTCCACTAGGCGGATAGACTGAGCCAAACAGCCGCCGACCGGCGCGGGGGACAGCATAGTCATGTCCGACAAGGATTGGAAAGGGAGCAGTCGAGCATGGCAGACGTAGAGCGTTGCCAGGTCCTCATCGCGGGTGCGGGGCCCGTCGGCACGGTCATGGCGACGCTGTTGGCCAAGGCCGGGATCGACGTGATCGTCCTCGAATCGGGCGACGATTGTGCACAGGATATGCGCGCGTCGACCTTTCACCCACCGACGCTGGAAATGCTCGACGAAATCGGCATCAC
>JBEGPL010000372.1:0-4077 GCA_041181445.1 Pseudomonadota bacterium | reverse complement strand
CATTGTTCGGCTTTCGGGGCGAGAAATTCCACGCCATCCTTGCCTATCAAACATCACCGATCACACAGGCATTGCCCGCGCTGATCCTGCGCCGCCGGTTCCGTGCGCCGGTGATGCTGTGGGTGCTCGACCTGTGGCCTGACACGCTCGCCGCGATGGGCGTGATCAAGTCGCCCGGGCTGTTGCGGCTGGTCGGCGGCCTTGTGCGCTTTGTCTATCGCCGCTGCGACCGAATCCTGATCGCGTCAAAGGCCTATGCGGACAATATCGCGCGCCATGGCGGCGATGCGGATCATGTCCGCTATTTCCCCGGCTGGTCCGAAACCGAAATCGCCGATAGTGTCGTCGCAGCGCCCGCCCCCGAACTGGCCGCATGTGCGGGCAAATTCACCCTGCTGTTCGCGGGCAATATTGGCGAGGCGCAGGATTTTCCCGCCATCATCGACGCCGCTGACGCCTTGCGCGATCATGGCGACATCGCCTTTGCCATTGTCGGCGACGGCAGCGCGATGGCCGCGACGCAGGCCGCAATCGGTGCACGCGGCCTGGATGCACGCGTGGGGTTTGCCGGTCGCCACCCGGTGGCACGGATGCCGTCCTTCTGTGCCGGGGCCGACGCGCTGCTGGTCAGCCTGCGCGCCGCGCCGGTGTGGGCGCTGACGATCCCCGGCAAGGTGCAGACATATCTGGCATCGGGCAAGCCGATCATCGGCATGCTCAACGGTGCGGGCGCCGACGTCATCGCCGAATCGGGCGGCGGACAGACGGCGCCAGCGGGCGATGGCCGGGCGCTGGCGGCGCAGGTGTTGGCGCTCAAAGCCCTGTCGGTGGACCAGCGTGCGGCGATGGGTGCCGCGGGCCAAGCCTATTGCGCGCGCGAATTTGATCGCGCATCTTTGATTGCCGCGTTCACGCGCTGGGCCGACGACGTGCGGGGGGAATGGGCATGACGGGCGAAATTGCGCCATCGATCACCGCCCTCATCCTGTCCTATAATGAGGAACATCACATCGCTCGCTGCATCGCGCGACTGGCGGGGCTGGCCCGGCGTATCGTTGTGATCGACAGTTTTTCGACCGACCGCACCGTGGAAATCGCCCGGTCGATGGGCGCCGAAATCCTCCAGCGCCGCTTCACCAACCATGCCGAACAGTTCAACTGGGGTATGGCGCAGGCCGCGATCGCGACCGATTGGACGCTGCGCATGGACTGCGACGAATATCTCGAACCGGGGTTGATCATGACCCTGTGCCGCGAAATCCCGTCGTTGCCAAAGGCGGTGGCGGCGGTCGAGTTTCGCCGCAAAGTCATCTTTCAGGGCAAGTTCATCCGCTGGGGCGGTTATCACCGCACCGTGCTGATCCGGCTGTGGCGCACGGGCCGGGCCGAAATTGAAAACCGCTGGATGGACGAACATGTCGTGCTGCGCGGCGAGGGCGGCGACGTCCGGCGCATTTTGGACGGCGGCGATCTGGTCGACGAAAATCTGAGCGACCTCAGCTGGTGGACCGACAAGCATAATGGCTATGCGACGCGCCAGATGGTCGAATATGTCGCGCTGGAACAGCCGCATCTGTCAAACAGGACCGCGGTCGCGGCCGATGGTGCCGCCCGCCACATGCGCTTCGTCAAGACCAAATTCTATGCGCGATTGCCGCTTTATCTGCGCGCGTTCCTCTATTTTGGTCAGCGTTACATATTGCGCCTGGGCTTTCTCGACGGGCGCAAGGGCCTAGTCTGGCATGTCTTGCAGGGTTTTTGGTATCAGATGCTGGTCGATGCCAAGGTGGATGAGGCGCGCGCCTATATAGCCGCGCATGGCCTCGACGCGTTCCGGGCGCATCTGGACGCGCGCCACGGTATCCGCTTGTCCGGGCCGGACGATATTGCATGAACGGCAAGCCGGTGATCCTGATCTTGATCGGGTGCCTGTGGCCCGGCAATGACTCGGCGGGGCCCAGTATCAGTATCCGGTCGCTGTGCCAGGCGCTGGCACATCGCTATGATTTCCGGCTCGTCGCGCGCGACCGCGCGTTCGGTGCTGATGCGCCCTGCGTCGAAAATAGCGGCTGGCATGACCTGGGTTTTGCGCAAATCCATTATCTGACACCCGGCCGCTTCGGGTCAGAGGGGCTTGTCCGTCTGCTGCGCGAAACGCCGCACGACCTGCTCATTCTCAATGGTTTTTTCGACCGCGATTTCACGCTGCCCGCGCTTGTGTCCCGCCGCCTGGGCCGGGGCAGCGGCGCGCCCGTGATGCTGAGCCCGCGCGGCGAGTTCACCGGCGGCGCGCTGGCGCTGAAGGGTGGGCGCAAGGCAATGTTCCGCACGCTCGCGCGGGTCATGGGCCTGCACAACGGTGTCCATTTTCACGTCACCAGCGACGCCGAACAGGCCGATGTGCGCGCGGCGATGCCCGGCCAACCGGTCACGCTGGTCACCAATGTGCGCGCCGTGCCGCCGCAACCACCGTTCGTCCCGCGCGCCGCCGGGGCGCCGCTCCGCCTCGCCTTTCTGGGCCGCATTTCGCCCGTCAAGGGCCTCGACACCGCCTTGGCCGCGATCAGGGTTGCGGACAGGCCGGTGGACTTTTCCATCTATGGCCCAATCGCCGACAGCGATCATTGGGCGAAATGCCGCGCGATCATCGACGCGATGCCCGTCAATGTGCGCGTCACCCACCACGGCGAAATTGCCAATGACGACACGCTGGCGATGCTGGCGGCACAAGACGCGCTGTTGCTGCCCTCGCTCAGCGAGAATTTCGGCCATGCGATCTTTGAATCGCTCGCCGCCGGGACACCGGTGATCATCGGCGACCAGACGCCGTGGCGCGGGCTGGCGGCTGCGCATGCCGGGTTCGACCTGCCCGTCGGCGATGTCGATGCCTTTGCAGGCGCGATCCGGACACTGGCCGCCTTGCCCGCTGGCGACGCAGCGCCGTGGCGCGCCGGCGCGCGGCAGAAACTGGTCGAATTCGTCGGCACCGATGCCGCCGCCGATGCGATGGCGTGCTTGCTTGACGGCTTGATCGCGGGCATGGCGCGGCTATGACCACGACTGCTCCCCAAAATACCGGCTACCAAAGCTATCATGCATGGAAAGGCTGGGAAAATCCGTTCACCTGCCCGCCCGCGCTGGCCGATTATTATGCCGCCGAATTTGCGGGCATTGCCCTGCGCGGGGCACGTTTGCTCGAAATCGGGTTCGGCAACGGCGAGTTTCTGGCATGGGCCAGCGAACAGGGCGGGCTTGTCGCGGGCAGCGAGATCACTGCCGAATCGATCGCCGCGGCAACGGCGCGCGGCATCGCGCTGGTCGCCGCCGATTTTGAGGACCATGCAGCGGAGGGTGCGGCGTTCGACATCATCGTCGGCTTTGACGTATTCGAACATCTGCCCGCCGCGAAGATCGCCGCCAAGTTGACGGCGATCGCGGCGATGCTGGCGCCGGGCGGTTGGCTGGTGCTGCGTTTCCCCAATGGCCAGAGCCCGTTCGGGCTGGCGCCACAACATGGCGACGCGACCCACGTCACCGTATTGTCATGCGCCAAGATCGAGCAATATGCCGCCGGGCTGCCGCTGGTCACCCACCGTTATGGCGGCGCGGCGCGGGCGCGCGGGCGCGGTTTTGCACAAAAACTGGTACGCATGCTACGCTATGCGCTGCGCGACATGCACATGGCGCTGCTGCGATTTACCTATGCCAACAAAACCGAATATGAGCCCGTCGTCACGCTGGTGATGCGGCGCACGGACGATGGCGCACCTGACACATGAGCGCCGCCGCCGCTTTGCGCAATCTGGTCCGCTACGCCCGCGCACATCCAGTCGGCAAGCGCCAGCCTTGGCGCGTTGCCGCGCGCATCCTGCGCTGGCAACTGACCGCGCGCCTGTCACCAGGGCCATCGTCACAGCGTTGGATCAGCGGCACTCGGCTTGTGGTGGAACGCGGGATGGCGGGGGCGACCGGCAACCTTTATTTCGGACTGCACGAATTTGCCGACATGGGGTTCATGCTCCACCTGCTGCGCGCCGACGATTTCTTTCTGGATATCGGCGCCAATGTCGGAACATA